>NZ_LJCS01000034.1:0-52457 GCF_001280945.1 Photorhabdus heterorhabditis
CAGATTGTCTGATTAATTGTTAAAGAGCAGGCCACCTTAAAATTTGATATTCTCGGTCAGCCGGGCTGCGTATATTACGCTTTTTGCCCGCAGAGTCAAGCGCTTATTTGCGCTCCCCTGCCCAACCTCACACGTTTTCTCAGCGTTGTGTCGGTCAGTGGTGGCGCATTATAGGGCGTTCTTCGGCGCTGGCAAGTGTTTATTTGAAAAAAGTTAACGACCGCGGTTTTTTTCCACAAAATGATGACATAAGGAACAAAAAAACCTATTTTTTGATATCTTTAATCGCTTTAGGCAAGTCTACCAAGCTATTTATTACCAAATCAGCTGCTTGTTCAGCTTCATTAGTAACTAGTTTACCTGTACGAACTAATACCTTAGTACCAACTTTTGCTGTCGTCGCTGCTTGCATATCTTCCAGTTTATCACCAACCATATAAGAAGCAGCCATATCGATACTTAGCTCTTTTTGTGCTTCCAGAAGCATACCTGGTTGTGGCTTACGGCAATCACAACCCTTCTTATATTGTCCTTCAGTCGCATCTGGATGATGAGGACAATAATAGATGCCGTCCAAATCTACCCCACGGTCTGCCAATGACCAATCCATCCATTCTGTCAGTTGCAAAAATTGCTCTTCATTGAAAATGCCACGAGCAATCCCCGACTGGTTTGTAACTAATACCAGTGCATATCCCATCTTTTTCAATTCAATCATGGCTTCAATAACACCATCAATAAATTGAAAATCATCTATTTCATGTACATAACCATGATCGATATTTATTGTTCCGTCACGATCTAAAAATACGGCAGGAATACTTTGTGTCACCCGATTGCTCCAAGAATGTAAGAAGGCTTCAGTATCGCATGATTTAGTCATGAATGAGAATGCAGCAATTAATTTATTCCCGGTTGACTTAGACGTCTAGACACCTTAACATCCGATTCAACAGGTGGTTTGTTTTCTCAAAAATGTTTAAGCTATCAATTCTCAAAATTTTTATAAAAACAAATAAGAATAAAAATGATAAAACTATTTCATATCAATAAAGTATTTCAGCAGGGTGCCCGTTCTATCAACGCGCTTTCAGATATCAGCCTGCATGTTCCGCAGGGGCAAATTTATGGTGTTATTGGTTCATCTGGCGCAGGTAAAAGTACACTGATTCGCTGTGTGAATATGCTTGAGCGTCCAACTTCTGGACAAGTACTGGTTGATGGTCAAGATCTAACTATCTTATCTAATAGTGACTTAACCCGTGCACGTCGTCGAATTGGCATGATTTTCCAGCATTTCAACTTGCTATCTTCGAGAACAGTGTTTGGCAACATAGCCTTACCTTTAGAATTGGACAACATTCCAAAGGCTGAAATCAAAAAGCGGGTAGACGAGTTATTGGAACTTGTTGGTCTTGCAGATAAACATGATACCTATCCAGCAAATCTCTCTGGCGGACAGAAGCAACGTGTTGCTATTGCCCGTGCTCTAGCTAATTCACCTAAAATACTTTTATGTGATGAAGCAACCAGTGCTCTTGATCCGGCAACAACTCGTTCTATTCTAGAATTATTGAAAGATATTAATCGCCGTCTGGGACTAACCATTCTGTTAATTACACATGAAATGGACGTTGTCAAACGTATTTGTGACCAAGTAGCCGTTATCAGTGGTGGGCAACTAATTGAACAAGACATTGTTAGTGAAGTGTTCTCTCATCCCAAAACACCTATTGCGCAGGCATTTATTCAGTCAACTTTACATCTGGATATCCCTGAAGATTATGTACAAAAAATGCAAAGCCACCCAGCATCAGATCTTAGCCCATTACTGAAATTAGAGTTCACAGGTCAGTCTGTAGACGCACCACTGATTTCAATGGCAGTACGTCGTTTTAATATCGATATGAACATATTAAGTTCTCAAATCGACTATGCTGGTGGCGTTAAATTTGGCGTGATGTTAGCTGAATTACACGGTGAAAATGGCGGCATTGAATCAACAATTAAGTTCTTACAAGATCATCATGTGAAAGTAGAGGTTCTCGGTTATGTCTGAAGGAATGATTTTATTACTGGCTAAAGGCGTCTGGGAAACTCTGGTAATGACTTTTGTTTCTGGCTTCTTTGGCTTTATTATCGGGCTGCCGGTCGGTGTATTACTATATGTCACCCGTCCTGGTCAGATTATGGAAAACAGTAAACTCTATCGTTTTCTTTCCGCGATAGTTAATATTTTCCGCTCTATCCCATTTATTATTTTACTGGTTTGGATGATTCCTTTTACTAGATTAATTGTGGGAACATCTATCGGCTTACAAGCGGCTATTGTTCCATTAACTATAGGTGCTGCGCCATTTATTGCTCGTATGGTGGAAAATGCTTTATTAGAAATTCCATCAGGATTAATTGAAGCAGCCAGAGCAATGGGCGCAACTCCGTTCCAGATTGTGAAGAAAATTCTGTTACCTGAAGCATTACCAGGTTTGCTCAATGCAGCCACAATTACTCTGATCACTTTAGTAGGTTATTCCGCAATGGGAGGTGCTGTAGGTGCAGGCGGTTTAGGTCAAATTGGCTACCAGTATGGTTATATCGGCTATAACGCAACAGTAATGAATATCGTATTAGTGCTACTGGTTATTTTAGTTTACTTAATTCAATTAAGTGGTGACCGTTTAGTTAAAGCCACAACACGTAAATGATAAAATTATGTTAATAACAGCACCGGCATAGGTGTTAATAAATCAGCATTCAATAGGGGTAAAGTATGTCTGTTAAATTAAGAATCATCGCAACCATCAGCGCCCTTTTAGGTTCATTAATTCTGGCTGGTTGTGGTCAAGAAAAACAAGATCCAAATCATATTAAAGTAGGTGTTATCGTTGGTGCAGAGCAAGAAGTTGCTGAGATTGCGAAAAAAGTAGCTAAAGATAAATATGGTCTTGATGTAGAGCTGGTAACTTTTAATGACTTTGTACTACCAAACGAAGCACTGAGCAAAGGTGATATTGATCTAAATGCATACCAGCACAAGCCTTATCTGGATCAACAAATCAAAGATCGTAGTTATAAGCTAGTCACTGTTGGCAATTCTTTTGTTTATCCAATTGCTGGTTATTCCAAAAAAATCAAGTCACTAGATGAATTGCAGGATGGTTCTCAAATTGCACTACCAAATGATCCAACGAACTTAGGCCGTTCTTTATTGTTATTACAGAAGCAAGACTTAATCAAACTGAAAGATGGCGTAGGTTTATTGCCAACAGTTTTAGACGTCGTTGAAAATCCTAAAAATCTAAAATTAGTTGAACTGGAAGCACCTCAATTGCCTCGTTCACTTGATGATCAAAAAATTGCTCTGGCAATTATTAATACGACATATGCAAGTCAGATCAGTCTGACCCCGGCAAAAGATGGCTTATTTGTTGAAGATAAAGATTCTCCATATGTGAACCTGCTTGTTAGCCGTGAAGATAATAAAGATGCCGAAAATGTAAAAAAATTCGTTAAAGCCTATCAATCTGACGAAGTTGACGAAGCTGCCAATAAGATCTTTAATGGTGGTGCAGTGAAAGGCTGGTAATCTTTCATATTACTCTCACCAATATTAGAATAATCAGGCGGGCAAATTGTCCGCCTGATATGTTATGACATCATGTTTTCGATACTTTTTTATTAACCTGATCGATTAACTTAACTCTAATTGTCATAATTCAAGGAGTTATTAATGCGTCGGCTACTTGTCCCTTTATTAGTACTGTTCATAGCAGGATGCTCAATGCAACAGACAACTTTTACTGATTCTTCCCAATTATCGGATATGAGACTCAAAAGACTACCAACCAGCGAAACAAGGAACCTCTCTTCATCTGTAAAGTTATATACCAAGAGTGAAGAATTATTAGGTACCCCATTTAAAGATTTAGGGATTGTCACTGGTCAATCATGCCGTAGCTCGTTACAAGACCCACCAGCTAATATCACCATAGCGCGTAACAAGATGATAACAAAGGCTACTTATTTGAATGCTAACGCTGTTTTATTACATCAATGCGAGATGTTATCAGGCCAAGGATGCTATCAGATAGCAATATGTGAAGGCTCAGCCCTGCTTATTACTCAATGACTGACTTTCATTTCACACAAATAGGGATTATTCACTCCCCTTATAAAGAGAAATTTGCTGTTCCCCGCCAACCAGGTCTTATTAAAGATGGTGGAGGGAAATTAGTACTTCTTCCGCCCTATAATCAACCAGATGCAGTTCGCGGTTTGGAACAATTTAGTCATCTATGGATTATTTTCGTTTTCCACCAAACAATGGAAGGCGGCTGGAAACCAATGGTGCGTCCTCCCCGTTTGGGTGGCAATGCAAAAATGGGTGTATTCGCAACTCGTTCAACTTTCCGACCGAATCCAATTGGTATGTCTCTGATTGAGCTTAAAGGAGTCGAATGCAGGACAGGTAGCGTTACTCTAGAGCTGGGTAGCATGGATTTAGTTGACGGTACCCCTGTTATTGATATCAAGCCCTATCTACCCTTCGCGGAATGTCAGCCACATGCAATAGCAGGTTTTGCTCAGGAAGCGCCTTCAGCCGGTATGGAAGTAATATTTTCACCTGCCGCCGAACAGCAGCTTATCTTGATCCAAAACACTTACCCGAATTTACGCCGATTTATCAGTCAGGTTCTAGCCCAAGACCCTCGCCCTGCTTACCGTAGAGGAGAATCAGAAAATCGGGAATATGCTGTTCATTTACTGAATTTCAATGTGCGTTGGAGAGTTTACGACACACTAACCGAAGTGGTTTCCATAGAACCCCGCTAAAAATCAATATATACCCTTTTGGCATCTTGAACTCACTGGTAGACTAAAGGCTTATTTTCACTATTTTATTGGCTGGCAAATTTCTGCCAGCCGGAAGCAATTTGCTGCTCTAATGGAACCCTAATAATGCGTACTAGCCAATATCTGCTCTCTACATTAAAAGAGACTCCCGCCGATGCAGAAGTTGTCAGCCATAAACTGATGCTTCGTGCGGGCATGATCCGTAAGCTCGCTTCTGGCCTATATAATTGGATGCCTACAGGTATCCGCGTACTAAAAAAAGTCGAAAAAATTGTTCGTGAAGAAATGAACAATGCTGGAGCGATTGAGATATCTATGCCCGTAGTGCAGCCGGCAGATTTATGGCAGGAAAGTGGTCGCTGGGAACAATACGGCCCGGAGTTGCTGCGTTTTGCTGATCGAGGGGATCGCCCTTTTGTACTGGGTCCAACCCATGAAGAAGTTGTCACTGATCTAATCCGCAATGAAGTCAGTTCATATAAACAGTTACCACTAACTTTGTTCCAAATCCAGACTAAATTCCGCGACGAAGTTCGACCTCGTTTTGGCGTAATGCGCTCGCGTGAATTCCTGATGAAAGATGCTTACTCTTTCCATGCTACTCAGGAATCATTACAAGAAACTTACGACAACATGTACGAAGCTTACAGCAAAATCTTTACCCGTATCGGTTTGGATTTCCGTGCTGTCCTGGCTGATACCGGTTCTATCGGCGGTAGTGCTTCCCATGAATTTCAGGTCCTGGCTGCCAGTGGGGAAGACGATATCGTTTTCTCAACAGAATCTAATTATGCAGCTAATATTGAATTGGCTGAAGCTATTGCTCCTGCTTATGATCGCGCAACACCCGCAGAAGATATGCATCTGGTTGATACCCCGAATGCAAAAACAATTGCTGAACTCATTGAACAATTCAATCTGCCAATTGAGAAAACCATTAAAACTCTGATAGTCCACGCAGCAGAAAGTACAGACCATAAATTAATTGCCTTACTGGTTCGTGGCGACCATGAACTCAATGAAATCAAAGCCGAGAAATTATCTTTGGTTGCCAGCCCTCTAACTTTTGCCACAGAAGAAGAGATTCGTACAATTGTCGGAGCAGGCCCTGGTTCACTAGGACCCGTCAATCTGCCAATGCCCATTATCATCGACCGCAGTGTAGCAGTGATGAGTGACTTTGGTGCCGGTGCTAATATTGATGACAAGCACTATTTCGGTATCAACTGGGAACGTGATCTACCAACACCAGAAGTTACTGATATCCGTAATGTTGTTGAAGGTGATGTCAGCCCTGATGGTAAAGGTACATTGCTCATCAAACGAGGTATTGAAGTTGGTCATATATTCCAGCTTGGTACCAAATATTCGGATGCAATGAAAGCAACTGTTCAAGGTGAAGATGGTCACAACCAGATCGTCACTATGGGTTGCTATGGTATTGGTGTTACCCGTATTGTCGCAGCAGCGATTGAACAGAATCACGATGACTGCGGTATCATCTGGCCTGATGCAATTGCGCCATTCCAGGTTGCTATTTTGCCAATGAATATGCACAAATCATATCGTGTGAAAGAAATCGCAGAGAAATTGTATGCTGATCTGCGCGCCTGTGGTATTGACGTTATTTTTGATGACCGCAAAGAACGGCCAGGCGTGATGTTCGCTGATATGGAACTTATCGGCGTACCACATACGATAGTTATTGGCGACCGTAATCTGGATAATGGCGAAGTAGAATATAAATATCGTCGCAATGATGAAAAACAGATGCTAAAACTAGATAGTGTTGTTGATTATTTGAAGCAACAACTTGGTTTTATTAATTAAAGTTATTACACCAACTCATTGAGCTGTATGGTGATAATGGTCAGATCGTTAAGATGCCATAACCATTATCACCATCAATACTAAACCCTGAATTATTTCTTCGTATTACAAGATTTCGATTTATCGAAATGGATTTTACCCGTCTGAATCAAAGCAGGATCAAATTGCCCATCTTCCATTGAAGGTCTCACGCTGTAATAACCTTCAACTTCAACATAAACTGGTGTTCCCCCTTCTACACCAACTTGATGATAACCTCGCTCCAAATCCAAACTTTCCGTTACGGCATACTGCTTACCTGTATTACAATCAGTAAATGAAGCTGCATCAGCCATATAACTGTATTCACCAACCAGTTTCTTCGGTGTTACCCGTTTCAGCTCATAGTTGAATTGTGATTCAATTGGATTGCCTTCAATATCTAGCATCACCAAGTTTCCACCTTTCAGCAGATAGTAATATTTCTGATCATCTGATTTTGTCAGGCGAATTTTTTCCCCGTCTTTCACCCATTGACCAGATTCAAAGAATGACGAGTCACCATCACGAGTATCAAGATAAGTTTGTTCCAGAATATAACTCCCATCACCATCCAATAGCAGTGTGGTATCAATACCAGAACAATCAGCACAAGGAAGAACCCCCTGAAAAGTCTGATCTACTGGTTGTGAACTCGTTTGTTGTGGCAAGTTACTTTTACATCCCATCAAAGTACATACGCCCACAGCGATTAGCGCTGTTAAAAATTTTTTATTCACATTTATCTCCAAACAGTATAGTGGGCTTTGTGAGCCGCCTTTTTAAGGACATTACTCAATAATCTGATTTTAATACCTTTGTCCAGAACTTACTGTGAAATCAAACTTTTATTTATTTACTGTTCAAGGAAAACAACCAAAGTTATTCATTAATCACGACTGATTTCCTGTGCTATAGTCATTAATAGTGCTTTTGAGTTACAATTTTAACAACCACAGGCGGCAATAACCGCCACTAACCATAGTGGTGAGCAAATATGTCTATAAATACTGAATATCAACCAATTAACTGTGACGACTATGACAATCTTGAGTTGGCTTGCCAACATCAACTCCACCTACACATAAAGTTGCGGGGTGGTGAAGTTATTGAAGGAAAAGCCTGTGATTTGGTTTTAAAGAAAAAAATTGAATACCTGATAATCGAAACAGAAGACAACCCCCGTGAATTACGGTTGGATTATATTGCTAGTTTTAGTAACCCTAAAATTGGTACTGTTATTATTGAACACTCCGAATCCTGAATACAAAAGAGCCGCTAAAGGCGGCTTAACTTCTTATTTTAACAGCGTTTTATTCCAGTTAATTGTCAATGTTTCCTGCCCTTCTGCTACTTCGCTTTCTTTAGTGACAAAAATACCCAATGCAGCCATCAATTGTTCATTGTAATAAAGCAGTGGAATTCGCTCTCTAAGCCACGGAGCAACTCCAAACTCCTGCCACAATTTTTTACTGTGCCGAGAGTGTTGACGGCCCACAATACTCATCATTCCCTGAACGCCAAAACGGATAGTCACCCGCTCATTATCAGTTGGAGTCCTGACTTTAATACCGCAATCAGAAATATTTAGTTTTCCTAAGCTATCCGGTAATACCAAAGTGTTACAAATATCCCATTCAAGAATAATATCTCTCAAAGGTTGCAATTGAGGAACCAGCCAAAGTTTTTGCTTATAACGGCGTACATCATGCTGACAAAATTGTAACCGTGGCTCAGCATCAATACGGGCAATAGCCACCTCATACCAGAGTCTATGAAGCTGCTCTCGCGAAGGCATTTTCATGCCATGATAACCAAACCAACGACGCAACAAAGCATTTCGTTTTGCTTCTGAATACCCATCCAAAGGCGAAATAGCCAGAGCACCATCCTGAGTTATCAATTTTTTCAGCGATTCATTCAATAACTCATCAAGAAGCAGCTCTTGCTCACCACATAAATTTGCACTACGTGCAACAGACTGTGGAAAATGCGGCCAGCGTTGATTCAGTAACGGCATAATATGTAAGCGCAGAAAATTTCGATCATAGCGATCATCTTGATTACTGTCGTCTTCAATCCAAGTTAGACAGTGTTCACTGGCATATATTTCTAGTTCATTCCGGCTATAACCAAGTAACGGGCGTAACAATAATGTATCTGCAAATACGGCGATTGGAGGCATAGAAGCAAGACCAGCCGGACCACTACCACGCTTTAATGCCAATAAAAAAGTTTCTGCCTGATCATCAAGATGCTGGGCCGTTACCAGAACTTCATCTTTTTGTAATTCATGCTTAAATACCTGGTATCGGGCATCACGAGCAGCAGCTTCAATACCCTTTTGGCGCGCATCTATCGTTACCCTTTCAGAAAAAAATTCAACCTGCCAGTCATCACAGATCTGTTGGCAATATTTAACCCACTGATCTGCTTTTATGTTTAAACCATGGTGAATATGGATTGCTCTTAGTTGAACATCCTGATTGTACTGATTACGCCAATTAACCAGCAAATGAAGCAAAACTGAGGAGTCTAACCCACCACTGAACCCAACCAAGATTTTCTTATGTTTACCAAGCTGCTTAGCCAAAGTGACAAATAGCCGCTCATCAATGTTTGTCATTACAGATTCAAAAATCCCTTAGCTTGTAACAATTTGAATTGATTATCATTAAGAATAAAAAATGGCAAAAAAGCAGAAACAGTAAGGGATAAAGGCGACTGAAATTCATCACTTGCATCCCTTATTAAATAATTAATTCAGATATCAACAATAACCATATTGCATCAGACGCTGATATCGGCGCTTGATCAATTCTTCAGAGGCCAAATGATCAAGATCGGCCAGATCAATCAACAACTGAGCCTTCAATGATGCTGATACTGCTTCGTAATCACGATGCGCACCACCTAATGGTTCCTGGATCACAGTATCGATTAATTCCAGCTCTTTCAAACGAGGGGCGGTAATTCCCATCGCTTCCGCCGCAAGAGGTGCTTTCTCTGCACTTTTCCACAAAATTGAAGCGCAGCCTTCCGGAGAGATAACAGAATAGGTGCTGTATTGCAGCATATTCACTTTATCACCAACGCCAATCGCCAACGCACCACCGGAACCGCCTTCACCAATTACGGTACAAATAACAGGCACAGACAAACGGGACATTTCAAGAAGGTTGCGAGCAATAGCCTCAGACTGACCGCGTTCTTCTGCACCAACCCCCGGATATGCGCCTGGAGTATCAATGAAAGTGATAATTGGCAGTTTAAAACGTTCTGCCATTTCCATCAGACGTAAAGCCTTGCGATAGCCTTCTGGTGCTGGCATACCGAAATTACGGCGAATTTTTTCTTTAGTTTCACGGCCTTTTTGATGACCAATAATCATCACAGGTCGCCCATCAATACGAGCCAGACCACCAACAATCGCTTTGTCATCAGCATAAGCGCGATCACCCGCTAACTCTTCAAAATCAGTAAAAATATGCTGAATATAGTCTAACGTATACGGGCGACGCGGGTGACGTGCAAGCTGAGCAATCTGCCAAGCCCCTAAATCTGAAAAAATTTTGCGAGTCAGTTCCAAACTCTTTTCCCGCAAACGTTGTACTTCTTCATCCAGATTTATATCTAATTTTTCATCTTGACGGCTAACTGCGGTTAGCGAATCAATTTTCGCTTCCAGCTCGGCAATCGGCTGTTCAAATTCAAGAAAATTCAGACTCATAACATTCCTATTTTAGTCAAATTCTAATTCTACCTGCTCATTACCCAGCAGAGTTCGCAGATCTGTCAGAAGGTTATCCGTTGGTGTTACCCTCCACGTCGCGCCAAATCTTAAACGAGCGCGGGCGTCTTCCCTCTGGTAATAAAGATGAACCGGTATCGTACCTGAACGATATGGTTCCAATGTGCCACGAAGACGGCTTAACAATTGATTATCAATTTGCCTGTCCGACAGCGAGATAGCAAGCCCACGCGCATATTTTTCACGTGCTTCACTAATATCCATTAATTCACGTGCTGTCATTTTAAGACCGCCATTGAAGTCATCAAAGCTGACCTGCCCCGTAGCTATCAATATTCGGTCCTGTTCCAGCAAATGCCGGTGTCTTTCTAGGGCATCGGAAAATAACATAACTTCCAGGCGACCTGAACGATCATCCAATGTACAAAGACCAATCCGGTTACCTCGCTTGGTTATAATCACTTTGGATGCCAGTACCAAACCTACCACAGTTGTTACTTGACCACGCGGTGTCGGGTTTACATCCTTTAACCGCAGCCCATTAGTATAACGCTCAATTTCTTTTAAATAACGGGTGATCGGGTGCCCAGTTAAATAGAGTCCCAGCGTTTCTCGTTCACCATCAAGAACTACCTGTTCTGGCCATTGGAAAACATTGGCATAAGAGCGTTCAACTTCTTCTGGCGCCTCTGCCAACACGCCAAACATATCAGTCTGACCAATGGCCTCTGCTTTGGCATGTTGATCTGCCGCCTTTAAGGCATCTTCCAAAGAAGACATCAATGCTGCGCGGTGCGGCCCCAGACGGTCAAATGCCCCTGACATGATCAATTTTTCCATCACCCGGCGATTTAATTTCTTGGTATCAACACGGGCACATAAATCAAACAGTTCTCTAAAATAACCATCTTTCTTTCTGGCTTCGATGATCGCTTCAATCGGGCCTTCGCCTACCCCTTTAATCGCACCGATACCATATACGATCTCCCCATCATCGTTAACATGGAAATGATACAGGCCGCTGTTAATATCGGGTGGTAAAATTTTCAGCCCCATGCGCCAGCATTCATCAATCAATCCAACAACTTTTTCTGTATTATCCATATCAGCAGTCATTACCGCAGCCATGAATTCAGCCGGATAATGTGCTTTCAGCCATAAAGTCTGATAAGAAACCAGTGCATACGCAGCAGAGTGAGATTTATTAAATCCATAACCAGCAAACTTCTCTACCAGGTCAAAGATTTTCATTGCCAACTCGCCATCAATACCGAGTTTTTTAGCTCCTTCCTCAAATACGGAACGCTGCTTAGCCATCTCCTCCGGCTTCTTCTTACCCATTGCCCGACGGAGCATATCTGCACCACCGAGAGTATATCCCGCCAGCACCTGAGCAATCTGCATCACTTGTTCCTGATAAAGGATGATGCCGTAAGTTGGCTCCAATACAGGCTGTAAAGATTCGTGCTGCCACTGTATATCTGGGTATGAAATCTCTTCCCGGCCATGTTTGCGATCAATGAAGTTATCAACCATGCCTGATTGCAAAGGACCAGGACGAAACAGTGCCACAAGCGCAATCATATCTTCGAAACAGTCGGGGCGAAGACGTTTGATAAGATCCTTCATACCACGAGATTCAAGTTGGAATACCGCTGTTGTTTCAGCCCGTTGCAGCATATCGAAACTTTTGGTGTCATTTAGTGGAATCGCTGTGATATCAATCAACTCCAGACCTTTCTTCGCTCTGCGTGCGTTGATCATCTCTAACGCCCAGTTGATGATCGTCAGCGTCCTCAATCCGAGGAAGTCGAATTTCACCAACCCAGCATATTCCACATCATTTTTATCAAACTGAGTAACCGGATTCAAACCCTCCGGATCGCAGTAAAGAGGAGCAAAATCAGTGATCTTAGTTGGGGCAATAACTACCCCACCCGCGTGTTTCCCTGCGTTACGGGTGACACCTTCCAATTTACGCGCCATATCTATCAGCGCTTTAACTTCTTCATCCGATTCATAGATTTCGGGAAGTTGTGGCTCTGCGACAAATGCTTTTTCCAGGGTCATTCCCGGATCAAGCGGTATTAATTTAGAAATTCTGTCAACAAACCCATATGGATGCCCCAGCACACGACCAACATCACGAATTACGGCTTTCGCTGCCATCGTACCAAATGTGATGATCTGGGATACAGCATCACGACCATATATATCAGCCACATGATCAATCACCAGATCACGTTTTTCCATGCAGAAATCGACGTCAAAATCAGGCATGGAAACACGTTCGGGGTTAAGGAACCGTTCAAACAGCAGGTCAAACTCCAAAGGATCGAGATCGGTTATTTCCAGAGCATAAGCTACTAAAGAACCCGCACCGGAACCACGCCCTGGACCAACAGGAACACCATTGTCTTTTGACCACTGAATAAATTCCATCACGATCAGGAAGTAGCCAGGGAATCCCATCTGGTTGATAACCCGAAGCTCAACATCAAGTCGCTCATCATATTCAGGGCGTTTTTCTGCCCGTACTTCAGGCTCTGGATAGAGAAACTCCAAGCGCTCTTCCAACCCTTGTTTAGATTTCTCGACCAGATAATCTTCAGTGCTCATTTCTCCTGTCGGAAATTGTGGCAGGAAATATTCACCAAGACGGATAGTGACATTACAACGTTTAGCAATTTCTACACTATTTTCCAGCGCCTCAGGAATATCAGAGAATAGCTCACACATTTCCTGTTCACTACGCAAATATTGCTGAGGACTGTAATTTCTTGGGCGTTTGGGATCAGCCAATGTATAACCATCATGAATCGCTACACGGATTTCATGCGCATCGAAATCTTCTTTATCGATGAAGCAAACATCATTAGTCGCAACAACAGGTAGATTCTTTTCTGTTGCCAATGCAACCGCTGCGTGAAGATAATTTTCTTCATCTGCACGACCAGTACGAATCAGTTCTAGATAATAGCAGTCAGGGAAATGCTCCTGATAAAACTCAAGGCATTGGTCCACCATGACCCGATTACCACGTAACAGGAATTTGCCCACATCCCCCATACGGCCACCAGAAAGCAGGATCAGCCCTTCTTTACGGTTTATCAACCATTCCTGTTTAATTGTTGGACCAGCAGCACCATACCCTTGCTGATAAGCCTCTGATATCAGTAAGGTCAGATTATGATAACCAGTATTATTACGGGCAAGAATGGTCAAGTAAGCGTACTCATCTCCAAGCAGCTCACTTTCCATATAAAAATCAGCACCAATAATCGGTTTTATCCCAGCCCCATGAGCACCACCATAAAATCTCACCAACCCGCATAGGTTAGTAAAATCAGTGATCGCAAAAGTCGGCATGCCTAACTGAGCAACTTTTTTAACTAAAGGCCCAATTTTAGCTAAGCCATCAATCATTGAATAGTCGCTATGGACACGTAAGTGTACAAAACGGGGGTCAGCCATGTATTTGTCCAGATGATTAAGTGATTGTGCTTTACATCGATTTGAGGAATAACTGTATCCAGTTAACAAGCTTACTTAAAGACCAATTGCTCTTTTAACCGGCGCGAAACTTTTACGGTGATGTTTTGTCGCTCCCAGCTGAGCCAACTTTTCTAAATGAAAAGCGGTTGGATAACCTTTATGCTTAGCAAACCCATATTCAGGAAACCGTTGATCGAGTTCAACCATTTCCCGATCCCTAGTTACTTTCGCCACAATAGAAGCGGCACTAATTTCAGCAACCAATCCATCGCCTTTTATAACCGCTTGTGCAGGCATTGGTAATTTAGGGCAACGATTACCATCAATCAGCACATATTCAGGAGAAATAGACAAACCAGCCACAGCTCTTTGCATTGCAAGCATGGTTGCATGCAAGATATTTAATTGATCAATTTCTTCCGGCTCTGCACGCCCCAAGCTCCAGCACAACGCTTTCTCTATGATTTCCCGATACAACTCTTCACGGCGTTTTTCACTGAGTTTTTTAGAATCAGCTAACCCGGCAATCGGGCGAGATGGATCTAAAATAACAGCCGCAGTCACAACCGCACCGACTAATGGGCCTCGGCCAACTTCATCAACTCCGGCAATGAGATTCGCCGGAGGGTATATAAATTCCATCATTTTCCTGCTAATTCTAGTACAGCCTGTGCAGCTTGTTCATCAGCATTACAACGAATGCTTTCGTGCAGATGTAAAAATATCTGTTTCAGTGCTTCAACTTTTTCACTACCTTGTAGTAACGGCAACAATTCATCTGCAAGTTTCTGTGGCTGACATTTTTCCTGCAATAATTCTTTGACCAGTTCTTTACCAGATAACAAGTTAGGTAATGAAACATAAGGTGTTTTTACAAGGTGTTTTGCCAGCCAGAAAGTAAACGGCTTCATCCGGTAACCCACTACCATTGGGCATTTTGCCAGCATACATTCCAAAGCAGCTGTTCCAGATGCCAAAAGTGCAGCATTACTTGCAATCATGATTTCCCGCGCTTTGCCATCCACAAGATGAACATTCAAATCTGGCGCAGTTTCCTGTTTAATTCTCTCAAATTGTTCACGCCGTTTAGCATTCACCAGTGGCACAAGTACATGCAAACCTGGAATTTTTTGCCGTAATAACTGAGCAGTTTTAAGAAAATCAGCACTTAGCATCTCAACTTCAGAATGGCGGCTCCCCGGCAACAAAGCTAAGCAAATAGACTCTTGTGGGATTCCTAGTAGCTCACGCGCTGCTGCTCTATCTGGTTTTAATGGCATAGTATCTGCCATTGTATGTCCAATAAACCGGCAAGGAACATTAAATTTATCGTAAAACGCTTTTTCAAAAGGCAAGAAAGCCAAAACCATATCTGTAGCTTTACCAATTTTGAAAACACGTTTCTGGCGCCAGGCCCATACCGATGGACTGACATAATGAATGGTACGGATGCCCCGCTGTTTTAACCGGCCTTCCAAAGTAATATTAAAATCCGGCGCATCAATACCGACAAACACATCAGGTTTCAGCGCCGTGAAACGGGTTGTCAGATCCTTACGTATCTTCAGCAAACGAGGCAAACGCTCAAGAACTTCGATAATCCCCATTACAGCCAGTTCTTCCATCTCATACCAAGCTTCACAACCTTCAGCTTGCATAAGAGGACCTGCGACGCCAACAAAACGCGCATTGGGCACTTTGGCTTTTAATGCACGGATTAATCCTGCGCCAAGGATATCACCGGAGGTTTCTCCGGCGATTAATCCAATAGTCAGCAGACGCAGACTATCAACAGAAGAAATGGTAGCCAAAGGAGTATCCTTCATCTACTTAACGGATAATACCGCGAGTAGAACTTACTAGAAAATCACTGAAGATTTTTACATGCTGATTGTCTTCAGCCAACTCAGCAATTTCCCGCTGGGCTTCTTCTAAAGTTTTGCCATTACGATACAACAATTTATATGCATTTCTGATTGCATGTAGTGATTCTTTATCAAAACCACGGCGCTTCAGACCTTCAACATTAATGCCAAAAGGTGTTGCATGGTTACCCTGAGCGATAACATATGGCGGAATATCCTGTACCACACCGGAACAACCACCCACCATGGCATGAGAACCAATCTGGCAAAACTGATGAATCGCACTCATACCACCGATGATGACATAATCTCCCAGAATAACATGCCCACCTAAAGTACCATTGTTAGCAATGACACAGCGATCACCGAGAATGCAGTCATGAGCAATATGGGCATTAACCATCAGCAAATTATCATTGCCGATTTTCGTTAAACCGCCACCCTGAACTGTTCCACGATGGATGGTTACATTTTCGCGGATACGATTACGATCACCAATTTCAACCTTGGTTGGTTCACCATGATATTTCAGATCCTGATTCATCTCCCCAACAGAGGCAAACTGAAAGATCTGGTTATCACGGCCAATTTTGGTTATTCCATTGACAACAACATGAGATTTCAGCTCTGTACCTTCGCCAATCTCAACCTGAGAACCAATGCAACAAAATGGGCCAATACGAACATTGGCACCAATAATCGCGCCATCTTCCACAATAGCGCTGGGATGTATATAAGCGGTTTCATCAATCATAGATTAGACCTCACGACGGCGAGCACACATCATTTCTGCTTCGCAAACCACTTCTCCATCGACTTTTGCCACGCCTCTACAGCGAGCAACCCCGCGACGTTCTTTAAGAAACTCTACTTCTAAGATCATTTGATCCCCCGGCACTACCGGACGTTTAAAACGGGCACCATCAATAGCAGCAAAGTAATAGAGTTCATCCGACCCTAGCTTGCCTGCACTCTTAAATGCCAAAATTCCAGTGGCCTGCGCCATAGCTTCAAGGATCAAAACGCCTGGGAAAATCGGTTTGCCCGGGAAATGCCCCTGAAAGAAGGGTTCATTAAAAGATACGTTTTTGACTGCACGTAAGGATTTACCTTCTTCAAAATCAAGAACGCGATCCACCAATAAAAACGGATAACGATGCGGAAGCAAATCCAAAATTTCTTCAATGTGCAGAGTATGATTTTCACTCATCTAAATACTCTTCCTGTCTAAAAAGGACTAATGGTATTAACGACACGGCCCGCTTAAACCCCAAATCCAGAGTTCCCAGGCAGGCCGCAAAAATAAAGCACAACCAAAAATTACAGTGTAATTACTCGTTTTTGCCTTCCAGCTTACGCTCCACTGACTTAAGACGCTTATTCATTTCGTTGATATTCATGACTAAAGCTGATGTCTTACGCCAAACTTTATTTGGTTGTGCCGGAATGCCAGAAGAGTATACACCAGGTTCAGTGATTGGACGCATTACCATGCTCATTCCCGTGATTGTCACCTTATCACAGATTTCCATATGTCCATTAATGACACTAGCACCACCAATCATACAATAACGACCAATTTTCAGGCTACCAGCCATGATCACGCCGCCAGCAACTGCCGTGTTATCTCCAATGATAACATTATGAGCAATTTGGCATTGGTTATCGATAATAACACCATTACCAATAATAGTATTATCCAGAGCCCCCCGGTCGATAGTCGTACAGGCACCAATCTCAACCCGGTCGCCAATTATAACTGAACCTAATTGAGGAATTTTAACCCAATTACCACGATCATTTGCATAACCAAAGCCATCAGACCCAATAACGGCCCCCGACTGAACCAAACACTGTTCACCCATTTCAATATCGTGATAAACAGAAACATTCGCCCAGAGACGACTTCCCGCGCCAATATGAGTATTTTTACCAATAAAACAACCAGCACCAATCACAACATTGTCACCAAGAACAACATCAGATTCGATAACAGCATTAGCCCCAACAGAAACATTCTCACCCAGTGTTACTTGAGGTGAAATCACCGCCGAAGGATGAATATCTTGTGCAGGAGCTGGGGTTGTATCCATAATCTGAGCCATATAGGCATATGCCAGATAAGGATTGGAAACAACCAATGCAGGAACATTACAATAAGGGAGATCTGATTCGCTAAGAGCTACAGCCGCAGCCTGACATTCACCTAAACGCTCGCGGTAACGGCTGTCAGACAAAAAAGTGATTTGCTCGTTATTAGCCGAATGCATTGGTGCAATACCAGTGATGACGATATCGCCATCACCATGTAATTGCGCATTCAACTGCTGAGCTAAATCAGCCAATCGAATTGAAAACATCTATTATTTAACCTGTTTCAATACATCTGAGGTAATGTCTTTACCGGATACTGAATAAGCAACAACATTCGCATTAATTACGACGTCATAGCCCTCTTTAGCTGCAACTACTTTGATTGCGTCCTGAATACGGCCCAAAATTTTATTGCTTTCTTCCATATGGCGACGGCGGTTATCTTGTTCAAAAACTTGAGCTTTTTTCCCAAATTCTTCACGCTTAGCCATAACGTCTTTTTCCAGATTAGTTCGCTCGCTGGATTTCATAGTAGAGCCATCACGTTGTAGCTTCTGGATTTTAGTCTGCAAATCAGCTTCCATACGTTGCAATTCAGATGCGCGGCTTTTGAACTCATTCCCCAACTGTTTCTCAACAGCTTCACGGGCAGGCAACTGCTGAAAAATCTCACCGACATTTACAACAGCAATTTTGTCTGCTGCCTGAGCACCAGCAGAGAAAGCTAATACAATACCAAGGCTCACTGCACACAACAATTTCTTCACTATAAACTCCTTAAACCACGCTATCTGTAACATCTTGGAAGATTTAGCTAATGCCCTGAAACCGACAATTCCAGAACTTGCCTTATCAATAATAAGATAAAAACGCATTATCACCAGGTTTTGCCAATATTAAACTGGAATTGCTCTGATCTATCACCTTCGTAATCTTTGATCGGCTTAGCATAAGAGAATACCAACGGACCCAAAGGAGAAATCCATTGCAATGCGATACCCGTCGAAACGCGAATATTACCTGGTTTACTATAATCAGGTACACCCCTGTTTTTCATCGTCGCAGACTCACTCCAGTTGGTATCCCAAACCGTACCTGAATCAATAAAGAATGAAGTCCGGACAGAGTTCGAATATTTACCATCAAGGAATGGCGTTGGCGTGATCAGCTCAAGGCTAGCGACTGCCATTGCATTACCCCCTACAGCATCACGGGATGGGCTATCTTTCTTAGGATCATCGATTCCTTTCATATAAATCGCTTTAGGACCGATATTGTTGGAACGGAAACCACGAACGGTGCTGGAACCACCGGCATAAAAGTTTTCATAGAATGGTAACTCTTTACCTCCTAATCCATCACCATAGCCTAAACGACCGCGGCCCAAAATCACCCAAGTATGAGCATCATTAATCGGGTAATACGCAGAGGTATCAAGGGTAATTTTATAAAACTCGTTATCCGAACCAGGGATAGTCACTTTACCATTCAGAGCCGATTTCACACCGGAGGTCGGGAAGAAACCACGGTCAAGATTATTGTATGTCCAGCCCATAGTCAGAACAAAGTCATCTGCTTTGAACTCAGCCTTATTTTCATAACCTGGTTTTTCACCCATAGAATTCAGATAGCGCCACATTGCTGCCTGCGGGAGCATATCAGACAAAGAGTTATGAACATAGCCCAGCCCAAAATTCAGGGAGTTATTTTCATTCACCGGGAAGCCAAGAAAACCATTTAAGCCATAGGTTTTATTGGTATAACCGGACAAATCAGCATTATCAGCTCTAAAATCATTGTAGAACACCCGACCACCGAGGCTGACGCCATTAACAGTGAAATAGGGATCAGTGAAAGAGAGTTCTGCATAGGTTGAGTAATCGTTCTTGCTGGCATTAATCCCAACAGAGTTACCCGTACCCAACCAGTTATCTTGCTGAGCACCGATCTGGAAACTCACGCCACTTTCAGTACCAAAACCAACACCAAAGTTCAGAGAACCCGTATTACGCTCTTTAACTTTATAAACGACATCTACCTGATCA
Source organism: Photorhabdus heterorhabditis (assembly GCF_001280945.1). Taxonomy (NCBI): domain Bacteria; kingdom Pseudomonadati; phylum Pseudomonadota; class Gammaproteobacteria; order Enterobacterales; family Morganellaceae; genus Photorhabdus; species Photorhabdus heterorhabditis. The sequence continues at coordinate 19,953 of NZ_LJCS01000034.1, forward strand.
GGACTGCCCGGTATACGTTGAGTTTCAACATCTACAGTTTCGAAATAGCCCAAACGGTTAAGACGCTCTTTGCCCAATTCAACCAGATCACTCCCCAACCATGCACCTTCCATCTGACGCATTTCACGGCGCAAAACAGAGTCTTTGCTGGTGTCATTACCTGAGAAACGAATTTTACGGACATAGAAACGGTTACCTGCATCAATGTTGACATGCAATTTTACGGTTTTGTCTTGGTCATTGATTTCAGGTTGAGTCATCACTCGTGGGTAAGCATAACCATAACGGCCAAGCAGATTTTTGATTTCACTTTCCATTTTAGTTACTTGAGTCCCGTTATATAAGGAACCAGGCTCAATGGTAGCTAGTTTAGTAATTTCTGACTGGTAACCCACCATATTACCGTTCAAGTCAATACCAGATATTTTGTACTGGTCACCCTCAGTAATATTCAACGTGACATAAATACCTTTTTTATCTGGCGTCAAACTGACCTGAGTCGAATCAATGTTGAAACGGGCATAACCGCGATCAAGATAAAAACTACGTAGTGCCTCAAGGTCACCAGCCAGTTTTTGTTTCTGATATTTCTGATCAGCGGTCAAGTTCCACCACGGCACACTATCCCTAAGTTGGAAACGATTCAATAGCTCATCAGAAGAAAATGATTTATTACCAACGATGTTAATCTGCTGAATTTTTGCAGACACGCCTTCGGCGAAAACCAATTTTAAATCGACGCGGTTACGTGGAAGTGGTGTCACAACAGCTTTTACACTAGCATTGTATTTCCCCACGCTGTAATAGAAATCTTCCAGCCCTTTTTCGATATTGGACAGCATCGTGCGGTCAAGAGCTTCACCGACCCGAACATGAGATGCTTCAAGGTTTTGTTTCAGCATGTCATCTTTCACCGATTTATTCCCGGAGAAAGTAATGCTAGCAATCGTCGGCCGCTCTTTTACCTGAACAATAAGTGTATTGCCATCACGCAGGACACGAACGTCTTCAAAGTTACCAGTAGCAAATAGCGCATGAATGGTACGACCAATATCTTCATCGCTGACCGTATCACCTACGCGAACTGGCATATTCAATAATGCTGCACCTACGGCGACGCGCTGAAGACCTTCAAAGTGAATATCCTGAACTACGAATCCGTTTGCACCGTATGCAGTAGCGCTGCCGAACAGCAGCGACGCTATGAGTAACTTTTTCATCGCCATCGTTGTAATGCGTCTTCCTAACCAGTCTTCCGCTCAGAAGCGGGAGAAATCATTGAAAAGTGCAAGCCCCATCAATAACACTAGTAACATGGTACCAATGCGATAGCTGAAGTCTTGTACACGCTCGGAAACTGGCCCACCTTTTATCTTTTCGATAATCAGAAAAAGCAAGTGTCCACCATCTAACACAGGTAATGGGAGCAAATTAATGACCCCAAGATTGACACTTATCAGCGCCAAAAACATCAGATAATACACCAAGCCTGAATCAGCCGACACCCCCGCCCCTTTGGCGATAGAGATAGGCCCACTCAGGTTGTTGATTTTCACATCACCAACGATCAGCTTGCCAATCATACTGACAGTTAGCCGCATCAGTTGCCAGGTCTTATCGCCTGCCTGATAAATGGCAGAGAAAGGCCCATATTGCTGAACTATTTTATATTCGTCTGCCAACGGTATAATTCGCAGTTCCACACCGGCAAAACCCACCTCTTTACCACCAGTCTGCCGTCGTGCTTCCGGTGTCATTGAGAGAGAAATAATATGACCAGCCCGCTCTACTGAAAGTTCCAATGGAACATTAGGATTATTGCTGACAAAGGATGTAAAAGTATGCCAAGCATCTATTTCCTGACCGTTGACTTTAACTATTCGGTCCCCCTTTTGTAAACCCGCTTTTTCTGCCGCAGTACCAAGAGTAACCTTATCCACCAGAGAATCCAATCGGGGGCTGACAGGCATAATCCCTAATGATACCACTGGATCTTGCTTATCAGGATTAAAGCTCCATTGCCGCAAATCCAGAGTTTTCTCTACCGGGTGCGATGAGCCTGGGGGTATCGCCTGAACAGTAATGTTGTCATCACCTATCTTACCAACCAGAGCAAAGCGAACTGAATTCCAGTCAGGCGTTTCGATACCATCTATGGCTTTTAGTTCCATTCCTGACGAAATATTTGCTTGGGCAGCAATAGAATCAGGTTTGATATCTGCAATAATTGGACGTATTGCGGGTACACCAATAATAAATACCAGCCAATAAGCCACAATCGCGAGTAGAAAGTTAGCAATAGGCCCTGCACTAACAACCGCAGCGCGCTGACTAATAGTTTTATTATTAAATGCCATATGTCGGCGTTCAGGAGAAACAGGTGAAACACGCTCATCGAGCATTTTCACATATCCCCCCAAGGGAATAAGGGCTATAACATATTCAGTTCCCTGGCGATCTGTACGCCGCCACAACGCTTTGCCAAAACCAATGGAAAAACGTTCAACATGAATACCACACTTTCTAGCTACCCAGAAATGACCGAACTCATGCACAGTGATCAATATACCTAACGCGATAATAAAAGCCGCCAGATTCCAGAGAATTCCCATCATATTCCTTTAAATGCCGTCAAATAGAGAGATCAAGATACCAGCAACATTAGGCCGGCAAAGACAGGGATCGCAGCAGTCAAGCTGTCGATACGATCCATAATACCACCATGTCCAGGAATCAGCTGACTGCTGTCTTTAATACCAGATTCACGTTTGAACATACTCTCTGTCAAATCACCAAATACTGAGGCGATAACAACAATTGCAGAACACAACATGAGTTTTTCAGGCATTGCGGGCACTGGAGCATATTTACTGAACAACCATGAAATAATAGCCGCAGTAACTAAACCACCAATTAACCCTTCTAGCGTTTTTCCCGGAGAAACTTTTGGTGCCATCTTGTGTTTACCTAAAGTACGCCCGAATAGATAAGCACCAGAGTCGGCACCCCACACTAGCAACATGACATACAATAGCCACCATGCACCGTGAGATGAATTATCATCATATCCCAGACCCCGTAAGACCATCATTCCACAGTAAAACGGGACTAATGTCAGGCCACCAAATAAAAGACGCAATAAAATGGATCTTTTCCAGATTGCAGCGGAAGAAGGATAAGTAATAACCAGAAGGGTGGCAACAATCCACCATATCATCCCTATCCATAAAATAAAGGTGATTTGCTGCTGTTTAATCAAATCAGTGAAACTTGGCAGGGTATATTGTAATGCCAGTAAACCTATCGCAAACAGAGCAGCCAAGATAACCCGTTTCTTTTGGCTAAATAAACCAGCAAATTGCCCCCATTCCCATGCAGCAAGGACTGATACAGCAATAATGACCAACCCAAACGCTGTTGGCGGCAACCAAAACAAAGCTGCAATTACAAGAGGGATTAATATCACAGCCGTTATAAGACGGTACTTTAGCAAGAGTTCCTCCTATGATCCCGCATTGGCATCGTCTGGTATTGTTCCGCCAAATCGGCGTTCTCTTTTGGCAAAGGCATTAATTGCACCTTCAAAAACTGTTTCATCAAAATCAGGCCAGAGTATATCGGTAAAATAGAATTCTGCATAAGCTATCTGCCATAACAGAAAATTACTTATACGATGTTCACCCCCGGTTCTGATTACCAAATCAACCTGAGACTGCTGGCTCAGGTTAATATAATTATTAACTAATTCTTCAGTAATATCCTGTGGTTCAAGCAAATTATCCTTAATCTGCTGAGTAATTTTCTGAACACTTTGAACTATATCCCAACGACCACCATAATTTGCAGCAATATTAAGTTGCAAGCCTGTATTATCAGCAGTTAGTTTAACTGAGCGACGAATGCGCTCCTGTAAACGCTCACTGAACCGACTGATATCGCCAATAATAGACAATTTGATATTATGTTTATGTAAGCTTTTGATTTCACTGTCTAGTGCAAAAATAAACAATTCCATTAAAGAACTAACTTCTTGTTCTGGCCGGTTCCAGTTTTCACTACTAAAAGCGTACAGAGTCAACGACTCAATGTTGTGCTTAGCAGCGAAACTCACCGCACTCCGTACTGCCTTAATCCCTGCACGATGACCAAAAACTCTTAATTTCCCACGTTTCTTTGCCCAACGTCCGTTACCATCCATAATAATAGCAACGTGCTTAGGTAATAATGACGACAAATCGTTCTGATGATCACTGGCTAATATCACTCAATTAATCCTTTACTGGTCGGGGTAATTCTCTTACAAATGCAGGCATTCAAATATAAAAAAGCCGTGTCTGGCATCACGGCCTGAGTAACAACCTGATTATCTGGAAGATAACTCTGCAAATTTAAACTGTTAATTATATCAGCCAATAGTTATACAGAAACTATACCATCAGGTAAAAATGCGAACAAATACCCCTTCATCCATCAGCAATACTACCTGACAAATGAACTGATAGTCTTTGTAGCCAAATTTCTTGCAAGCTTATCAATCTGTAAGACTTCTTCAATGCTCTGAGGTTCCGGTAAATCTAGTTTTTCTACAACCTGACGATTGATAATTGCTATATCTGTGAAAGAGATTCCACTTTGTAAAAAAACCTTAACAACTTCTTCATTTGCTGCATTCAGTGCCGTAGTTGCAGCCTGACCTTCGTGACATGCTTCAATAGCCAACTTCAAGCATGGATATCGTTCATAATCTGGTTTCGAAAAAGTCAGTGTACCTAAAGAACAAAAATCAAGAGGCTTCACACCAGAAGAAATACGATTTGGGTATGCCATTGCATAAGAGATAGGCGTACACATATCCGGGGTTCCCAATTGAGCAATAATGCTACCATCCAGATAACGCACCATAGAATGAATGACAGATTGGGGATGAATCACCACTTCCATTTCAACAGCAGACGCATTGAACAAACAACACGCTTCAATATATTCCAAACCTTTATTCATCATTGTCGCGGAATCTACAGAAATTTTGCGTCCCATCGACCAATTCGGATGGGCACAGGCTTGATCTGGTGTGACAAATGGCAACTGCTCCAAAGGCGTATGGCGAAAAGGCCCGCCAGACCCCGTTAGAATAATACTAGCAATACCATGTTGTTTCAGCTCCTTGCTTCCAAGGTTCTGTTGTATTACCTCGGGTAAACTCTGAAAAATAGCATTATGCTCGCTGTCAATGGGTAACAATTTAGCATTATGTTTAATTACGGCATCCATAAAAAACCGGCCACTGGTGATCAACGATTCTTTATTAGCAAGCAAAATCTGTTTACCCGCCCGGATAGCGGCCAAGGTTGGCAATAAACCAGCAACCCCAACAATCGCAGACATTACCTGATCGACGTCATTCAAAGCAGCCAAATCACACACAGCCTGTTCCCCGAAAAATACTTCGGTTTTACAACCTTGTTCAATCAGTAACTGACTAAGCTTTTTTGCAGAAGCTTCATCTATCATTGCAGCATATTGAGGCTGAAATTCCAGACATTGCTCAGCCATAACCTGAATATTCTTCCCGGCAACCAGTGCCGTTACTTCGAATTTATCAGGATTATTGCGAACTACAGTAAGTGTACTTTTGCCTACTGAACCTGTGGAACCAAGGATGGTCAACCTTTTCATACTGACGCTCTGAATTGTTCTGTTTGATATGTGTTAATACTTGTCTGATTTGTCTGGCTTAGAATATCCATGACTTCAGAGAAATGCCGGATAAAAAATAGCGCCGCACGGTAGCGACGCTTGGTCTATCTCATGAAAGAGATTAGAACTCCATCAGTTCTTCTTCTTTCTTGGCTAAAGCTTCATCAACTTTTTTAATGAAATTATCAGTCAACTTCTGGATTTCATCCTGTGCACGACGCTCATCATCTTCGCTAATTTCTTTGTCTTTCAGCAAAGCTTTGATTTTGTCATTCGCATCACGGCGAATATTACGGACAGAAACACGCCCCTGTTCAGCTTCGCCACGCACAACTTTAATCAGATCCTTACGACGCTCTTCTGTCAGTGCCGGTAAAGGAACACGAATAATTGTACCAGCAGAAGATGGGTTCAAACCCAAATCAGAAGCCATGATTGCCTTTTCAATCGCCGGAGTCATAGAACGGTCAAATACCGTGATAGCCAGGGTACGTGCATCCTCAGCGGTGACGTTAGCAATCTGACGCAGTGGTGTTGGTGCACCATAATACTCAACAGTGATACCATCCAGCAGACTTGGAGAAGCACGGCCAGTGCGAACCTTGCTGATTTGGTTTTTAAGTGCTTCGACGCTTTTTTCCATACGGTCTTGTGCGTCTTTTTTGATTTCATTAATCACGTTACAAACCCTTGGGAACTGGTTGTTTTTCAAGCCATAAGTCATTATGACCATGTATTGTTAAATTTGGCATATCAGGCGACTCATCATACCGCCAAACATCTCTGGTGTCTCTGAACATTATTCGTGAGAAATCAGAGTACCTTCATTTTCACCCATCACCACACGACGCAACGCACCCGGTTTATTCATATTGAATACGCGAATAGGTAAGCTGTGATCACGAGCCAGAGTAAATGCCGCCAGATCCATGACTTTTAATTCACGCTCTAATACCTGCTGATAAGACAACTTATCGAACAATATTGCTTCCGAATCTTTCGCTGGATCAGACGAGTAAACACCATCTACTTTGGTTGCTTTTAGCACAACATCCGCTTCGATCTCAATACCACGTAAACAGGCCGCAGAATCTGTAGTAAAGAATGGATTGCCAGTACCCGCAGAGAAAATAACAACACGGCCATGACGTAACAAGCTAATCGCTTCCGCCCAACTATAGTTATCGCAAACGCCATTTAAAGGAATAGCAGACATTAGACGGGCGTTCACATAGGCGCGGTGTAATGCATCCCGCATTGCCAGACCATTCATCACTGTTGCCAACATGCCCATGTGGTCGCCTACTACACGGTTCATTCCTGCTTCTGCCAAGCCAGCGCCACGAAACAGGTTACCGCCGCCAATAACGACACCAACCTGTATGCCTAGCTCAACCAGTTCTTTGATTTCCTGAGCCATGCGGTCTAAGACGCTGGCATCTATACCAAAACCTTCTGCACCTTGCAGGGCTTCGCCGCTGAGCTTAAGCAGGATACGCTGATATACGGGTTTTGCATTAGTTGCCATGGTGTTCTGTCCTAAGCAGAAAAAAGTATATTGGGGATTTACATACATCCGGGTCACTCTAACCAGATGCAAAAACTCAATGCCTACTGGGATAGGCAATTTAGATTGGATAAAACAGAACCGCCATCTGGCGGCTCTGTTTATGAGAATTAAGACTGTTTGCTCATTGCAGCAACTTCCGCTGCAAAGTCAGCCTCAACTTTCTCAATACCTTCACCAACTTCATAACGGATGAAGTTAGTGACTTTAGCATTGTTTTCTTTCAGCAGATCGCCAACCGTTTTGCTTGGGTCCATAACGAAATTCTGACCTGTCAGAGAGATCTCACCGGTGAATTTATTCATTCGGCCAGAAACCATTTTCTCTGCGATTTCGCGTGGTTTACCTGACTGCATTGCGATATCCAGCTGGATTTGGTGCTCACGCTCAACAACATCAGCAGGTACATCGCTTGGGTTAACATATTCTGGTTTGCTTGCAGCAATGTGCATAGCCACATGCTTAATCAGCTCTTCATTAGCGCCTTCAGCCGCAACCAGAACACCGATACGTGCGCCATGCAGGTAAGTACCCAGTTGTTCACTTTCTAATACAGAGACGCGACGAATATTGATGTTTTCACCGATTTTAGCAACCAGTGCAGTACGTTGTTCTTCAAATTTAGCTTTCAAAGTTTCAACGTTAGAGATTTTATCAGCCAGTACGGCTGCCATAACTTCTTTACCGAAAGCAATGAAACCTGCATCTTTAGCAACGAAATCAGTTTCACAGTTCAGCTCAACCAAAGCACCGAATTTACCTTCAGCAGCCACTTCTGCCAGGATGATACCTTCAGCAGCAACACGGCCAGCTTTCTTAGCTGCCTTCGCCTGACCTGATTTACGCATGTTGTCAATGGCTAACTCAATGTCACCATTAGCTTCAACCAGCGCTTTTTTACATTCCATCATACCTGCGCCAGTACGCTCACGCAGTTCTTTTACCAAAGCAGCGGTAATTCCAGACATTTGTTTTATTCCTCGATGTATCCTGCGGGACAATAATATTCCACATGGATAGTTCTTATATCAGATACGTAAAAGGGGGCCATAACAGGCCCCCCTAACCAATATATTCCAATACCTGGTTAATAAGGGCTCAATTCACTGAGCTTGCCTTATTATTCAGCTTCTACAAAGCTTTCTTCTGCTTGAACAGCCAGATCTTGAGAACGACCTTCACGAACAGTGGTAGCAACAGCACCCAGATACAGTTTTACTGCACGGATTGCGTCATCGTTACCAGGGATGATGAAATCAACACCATCTGGATCAGAGTTAGTATCAACGACAGCGAATACCGGAATACCCAGGTTGTTTGCTTCTTTGATAGCAATGTGTTCATGTTCAGCATCGATAACAAACAGAGCGTCAGGTAAACCACCCATATCCTTGATACCGCCCAGGCTGTTTTCTAACTTACCAAGTTCACGAGAACGAATTAACGCTTCTTTCTTGGTCAGTTTGTCAAAAGTACCGTCCTGAGACTGTGCTTCTAAATCTTTCAAACGTTTAATGGACTGACGAACGGTTTTCCAGTTAGTCAACATACCGCCTAACCAACGGTGGTTAACGAAGTACTGATCACAGCTCTGAGCTGATTCTTTAACCGCTTCACTTGCAGCACGCTTGGTACCAACAAACAGGATTTTGCCTTTACGTGCAGCAATTTTGTTCAGCTCAGCTAATGCGTCGTTGAACATTGGAACAGTTTTTTCCAGGTTGATGATATGCACTTTGTTACGAGCACCAAAGATGAATGGTTTCATTTTTGGGTTCCAGTAACGAGTCTGGTGACCGAAGTGAACGCCCGCTTGCAGCATATCGCGCATGGAAACAGTTGCCATTGTAAACCTCTGTAAAATATTAAGTTGGGGTTATGCCTCCACGAGCCCCATAACACCGACTCCTAACTGCATATTCTGCATGAGAGCACCCCGGTATATGTGCCGGCCCGTGTGTGTTATTTACACAGTGAGTATATTTAACGTCCCTGTGTTTTGTCTCAGTGACAAAATACACAAAACGCCGGCGCGCTTTATATCATAAACCGGCCCAAGATACCAACTTTTGTTGCCATTTTTTGGCTGCTCAATGTGGTAATGAAAAGCGCCATTTATGGCGGGTATTGTTAGTAAGTACCAGTAACGCGGGAAATATGGCTGCCAACTGTTATTGGCAGATATTCTGTAGGCTGATACCATTGGTTCAACAATTTTTCCTCGTTAATAATCATACAACCAGCAGATTTGCTGGTTTTGAGTGGGCAAATTATTTCATGGCAATCTCAATTAAGACATCTGAAGATATTGAAAAAATGCGTGTCGCCGGTCGACTGGCGGCGGAAGTGCTAGAGATTATTGAACCTTACGTAAAACCTGGTGTAACAACTGGTGAATTGGATCGTATCTGTCACGAACACATTACCAATAAGCAACAGGCTGTCTCAGCTTGTCTTGGTTACCACGGTTTCCCAAAATCTGTTTGTATTTCTGTTAATGACGTCGTCTGTCATGGTATTCCAAGTGATGATAAGGCGCTGAAAGATGGCGATATCGTTAATATCGATGTAACTGTCATAAAAGAGGGCTTCCACGGCGATACCTCAAAAATGTTTATTGTCGGTAAGCCAACTATTCAAGGTGAACGCCTGTGCCGAATCACTCAGGAAAGCCTCTATCTGGCATTGAAAATGGTGAAACCCGGTATTCGTCTGCGTACTCTTGGTAAAGCCATTCAACAATTTGTTGAAGCTAATGATTTCTCTGTGGTTCGCGAATATTGCGGTCACGGTATCGGTACAGTCTTCCATGAAGAGCCACAAGTACTGCACTATGACGCCGATGACGGCGGAGTTGTATTGCAAAAAGGCATGGCTTTCACTATTGAGCCAATGGTTAATATCGGTGACTACCGCATCCGTACCATGAAAGATGGTTGGACCGTAAAAACCAAAGACCGCAGCTTGTCCGCCCAATATGAGCACACAATTGTTGTTACGGACAACGGCTGTGAAATCATGACATTACGGAAAGAAGAACCCGCTCTTTCCGCGATACTGACTAACGAATAATTAATCGCAAATTGTGAAGCCTTGCTAAAACCACACAAGGCTTCCAATCTCCACCGTAATCTCTCCTGTTCAACACAGCATTTTCTCAGTAATCTGGCTGTTATGATTCGCTTTCTCTCGGGTTCATATTTATGTCAGCAGATATCGCCGCAATTCAAGCGCCTATCCCGCCATTTTCTCCCTCTGATTTCTCCAGTGAAGACTTTCACTATCCAGTGTTGAAACAACACCTCGAAGAATTTCAGCTTTGGCTAGAACATGCTTTTAAAGCGGGCATTTCCGCAGAAGCGTTGATTTACGCCCGTAGTGATTACATAGACCAATTGCTGCAACAACTATGGCATACCTATGGATTTGATAGAATTTCATCACTTTCATTGATTGCCGTCGGCGGATATGGCCGACGGGAACTACATCCGCTATCTGATATTGACTTGTTGATACTTAGTGAACAACCGCTTACACAACATCAAGCACAGAATGTCGGGCAATTTATCACCTTACTGTGGGATATACGACTGGAAGTAGGCCACAGTGTCCGTACACTTGAAGAGTGTTTACTGGAAGGGCTGTCAGATCTGACTGTAGCGACGAATTTAATTGAGTCACGTTTAATCTGTGGCAATTTGCCTATTTTTCTCCGCTTACAGCGATACACATTTAGTGAGGTTTTTTGGCCTTCTACTGAATTTTTTGATGCCAAAATTGCCGAACAACATGAACGCCACCAGCGCTATCACAGTACCAGTTATAATCTGGAACCTGATATCAAAAGCAGCCCCGGAGGATTACGGGATATTCATACTTTGCTATGGGTTGCTCGCCGTCACTTTGGTGCAACCTCAATGGATGAAATGGTCGATTTTGGCTTCCTGACAGATGAAGAACGTAATGAATTGAATGAGTGTCTGAGTTTCCTCTGGCGTATCCGTTTTGCCCTTCATTTGATCGTTAATCGTTATGATAATCGCCTGTTATTTGATCGCCAGTTCAGTATTGCCCAGTTACTCGGCTACCAGGGAGAACGTAATCAACCGGTAGAGCGGATGATGAAAGATTTCTACCGAATGACACGACGTGTCAGCGAACTCAATAATATGTTACTGCAACTCTTTGATGAAGCTATTCTGGCACTGGGAACCAATGAAAAACCTCGCCCCCTGAATAATGAATTTCAGTTACGCGGACAATTGATTGATCTGGTTGATGAGACTCTGTTTATCAAAGAACCCGCAGCGATTATGCGGATGTTTTATTGCATGGCAGAACATGTAGAAGTTCAAGGCATCTATTCGACTACACTTCGTCAACTCCGTTATGCTCGCCGTAATCTAAATCAGCCATTGTGTGAATTACCCGAAGCCCGTCAAATCTTTGTGGACATTCTGCGCCACCCCAGGGCGGTTGAAAGCGCATTTGTACCCATGCACCGCCACAGCGTTCTTGGCGCTTATACGCCACTTTGGGGCAATATTGTCGGCCAAATGCAGTTTGACCTGTTTCACGCATATACCGTCGATGAACATACAATCCGTGTGCTGAAAAAGCTGGAAAGTTTTGCCGACGAGAACAACCGTGCCATTCATCCACTCTGTGTCGAGCTATACTCTCGTCTGCCTCAACCGGAGATTTTACGCCTTGCCGCGCTGTTTCACGATATCGCCAAAGGGCGTAATGGCGATCATTCCGAACTTGGCGCTGAGGACGCGCTGATATTCTCACTGCAACATGGGTTTAACTCTCGGGAAGCTGATTTGGTGGCCTGGTTGGTTCGTTATCATTTATTAATGTCAGTCACTGCCCAACGGCGAGATATCCAAGATCCGGAAATCATCAAGCAGTTTGCCTATGAGATATTAAATGAAACTCGGTTACGTTACCTGATTTGCCTGACAGTCGCTGATATCTGCGCAACCAACACTAGCCTATGGAATAGTTGGAAACAGAGCCTGCTACGGGAACTCTATTTCTCTACGGAGAACCAATTACGTCAGGGAATGCAAAATACACCGGACTTGCGGGAACGTATCCGTCATCATCGTTTTCAAGCACTTGCTCTGCTACGCCAGGATAATATCAATGAACAGAGACTTCATCAGCTCTGGAGCCGCTGTCATGCAGATTATTTTCTGCGCCATACACCCAAACAACTCGCATGGCATGCTCGTCATTTGGTGAAACATGATTCTCAAGAACCGCTGGTCTTGATAAGTACCAAACCAACCCGTGGCGGTACTGAGATTTTTATCTGGAGCCCGGATCGCCCTTCCCTGTTTGCAGCAGTTGTCAGCGAACTGGACAGGCGCAACCTCAGCGTTCACAACGCTCAAATATTTACCAATCGTGATGATATGACAATGGATACTTTCGTGGTACTAGAACCTAATGGTCATCCTTTAGCATTGGATCGTCACGAAATAATCCGCAACGCACTTTTGCTAGTCGTTCTCGACCCATATTCCAAAATACCAAAAGCCCGAAGATTGCCAACTAAACTGCGTCATTTCAATGTACCAACAAAGGTGAACTTTCTGCCCACTCATAATGAGCGGAGAACCTATATGGAACTGTTCGCACTCGATCAACCGGGCTTGTTGGCCAGAGTTGGCAATATTTTTACCGAAATGGGCGTTTCACTGCACGGTGCTCACATCACCACTATTGGCGAACGTGTTGAAGATTTTTTTGTGCTAACAGATAAAGACCATAAGGCATTAAATAAAAAAGTTAGAGAAGAATTGTCAGAAAGGTTGACAGAAACCCTGAATCCAAAGGATAAAATGTAACTGAATATAAGTCCATGATCCGGATAATAACCAAGGAACCTGATGCAATGCAGCAACTACAATCCATTATCGAAAGTGCTTTTGAAAACCGCGCAGCTATTACTCCAGCGACAGTAAACAATGAAACACGTGATGCTGTTACTCAGGTCATAAACCTGTTGGATAGTGGAAAACTGCGTGTTGCAGAGAAAATTGACGGTCAATGGGTCACACACCAATGGCTGAAAATGGCTGTACTGCTCTCTTTCCGCATTAATGAAAACCAAGTCATAGATGGTGCTGAAAGCCGTTATTTCGATAAAGTTCCGATGAAATTCTCTGATTATGATCAGGAGAGATTTGAAAAAGAGGGCTTTCGCGTTGTTCCTCCTGCGGCAGCACGCCAGGGAGCCTTTATTGCCCGTAACTGTGTATTGATGCCTTCTTATGTCAACATCGGCGCTTATGTTGATGAAGGAACGATGGTAGATACTTGGGCAACGGTTGGTTCCTGTGCCCAAATTGGTAAAAACGTCCATTTATCCGGTGGCGTTGGTATCGGAGGCGTGTTGGAGCCATTGCAAGCTAACCCAACCATTATTGAAGATAACTGTTTTATCGGTGCCCGTTCTGAAATTGTAGAAGGTGTCATTGTCGAAGAAGGTTCTGTAATTTCAATGGGCGTCTATATCGGCCAAAGTACCAAAATCTATGATCGTGAAACAGGCGAGATCCATTATGGCCGCATTCCTGCTGGTTCTGTTGTTGTCTCTGGCAACCTTCCATCAAAAGATGGCAGTTACAGCCTGTATTGTGCTGTCATTGTAAAAAAAGTGGATGCCAAAACACGAGGAAAAGTGGGCATTAATGAACTATTAAGAACGATAGATTAAACTTTAAAATAGCGGATAATAAATCCGCTATTTTTTTGCTTTTTATCATCTTTACCAAGCTCGGTGAGTGTTATTAATATAGGTAGTTTGAACGCGGGCAACATGCACAACCCAGAACGTACACAATGAGTACGTAAGGCGTTTGGACATGACCCACATTCAAAATGACGTATAAAATAACCTACTGGGAAAAATACCCTTAAGGTGGTGCCATGTACGATAACTTAAAGAGTCTGGGAATCACATATCCCGAAGAAATTGACCGCTATAGTCTGCGTCAAGAAGCTAACAACGACATTCTAAAAATCTATTTTCGCAAAGATAAAGGTGAATTCTTTGCCAAAAGCGTGAAATTCAAATATCCGCGTCAACGCAAAACGGTTGCTTCAGACCATGCAGAACAAGGATACAAAGAGATTAACGAGATCAATACTAACTTGCGTTATGTGATTGAAGAACTGGATCAGATTTGCAAACGAGACCAAGCAGAAGTCGATTTGAAACATAAAATCCTTGATGACCTGCGTCACCTTGAACACGTTGTTGCCAATAAGATTGCCGAGATTGAAGCCGATCTGGAAAAACTGACCCGTAAATAGGTGGCAACTCATATATACCCAATAGATTTCAAGATGGATCGCGACGGCAAAGGAGCGAATCCCCGGGAGCATAGATAACTCTGTCATAGATAACTCTGTGACTGGGGTGAGTGAGTGCAGCCAACAAAGAGGCAACTTGAAAGATAACGGGTATAACTTGTACTAGTATAACTACAACCGCTTATATTCTCCTGTCCGGTATAAGCGGTGTATTAAGAGCTAAAATCACTCAACTAATAATTCGCCCCACAGCTTAATCCAGGGCTGAGCAAAAATTTCCGGTTCTGCTTCTTCTACTGCATCCACCAGAAGAATTTCACCGATTCTTATCGCGCCTTGCTCTTGTAGCAACTCATCAAAAATGCGACCGCCACCACAAAAATTCTCGTAACTACCATCACCCAAGGCGATAACGCCATAACGTAATTCCGGCTGATAACCTAATTCATCTCGCAAAGCGCAATAAAGTGGCTGAATATTATCGGGCAAATCCCCTTGCCCAGTCGTTGAAGTGATAACTAAAATCACATGATTAAGATAGGACTGCCACTGCTCCAGTTCCCCTTCTTCAAATACTTCTATCTCATGACCTTGTTGTTCAAGGATTTGCTGTGCTTCTTCTGCAACTGCCAGGGCATTACCGTAAACAGTACCAACAAAAATACCAATTTTCGCCATAACTTCTGATCTCTTTTTAAAGGAACTATTAGTTATCCTCGCTGGCAACAACAGAAAACTCAACCCTTGCCAAATCAGGGATAATTACCTTACCAACTAAGCCGTCGCACTAAATATTGCCATTATTAAGCTTAATCTGTCATGTAAACAATATTTCATTAGCACTAATGACTAACGATATATCTGCCAGACTAATTACAGGCAGTTGTACTGATCAATAGCGATGTTTATTCTACATAAAACGGTAACAGGTAATCATCAAACGCATTGTTATCTGTGACAACTATTATGGAACAGCCAAAATGCAACAACATTAAACTCAGTTATTTATCCAATAATAATTTAATGTTAACATTACTTCTTGTAACAACTTTGTTCGATAACATTTAACATGGAAGAATGCCATATACTCTATTTCAATAAAAATAATAGCCGAATGAGATTAATAGAACAATGTAGGCAAGCAATAAATATCATGAGATCAATCACCATGTTTAATAATAAAGCCATCGTGCTTAGTGTGTTATTAAGTGCAGCAAATATTACCGGCTCATCGGGTCTGATGACTTGGGTAGATGCTGTACTTAAAGATGGAGGTATGATTTTCAATGCCTACGTTCCTATTTATTGGGATTATCTCTGGGATGTATGACCATATCCTTTTTTATTCAAAAATGAATATTGCATTTTTTAAAAAAATATTTTTTGATTATTGTTATTATTAGCAACTATAAACTGCATTCTCTTTTCAAGAGAAACAACTCTTATTCCAGTTTGGCTGGATTCTCTGCATAGAATATTATGGGCATATATAAATCTTTATATGTTTACAGAAAATGTTTATTTTATGACAAGCAGTAAAAATACTGACATCATACCCTATATTAGCCTGATAATACCCTTTTATTTCTAAAGTAAGTACTTAGTAAAGTAAAGAAAGTAAAAAGTATCAGTAATATCCAACTTAAGTTATAACCACCTGTAATATCTCTTAATATCCCTATTAATGGCGCAATAACAATCACAGCAACTTGATTAGCAGTCATAGCCAAACCTAAAGCAAATCCTATTCTATCTTTAGGGGCTGTATCTGCTATATAAGCTACCCATGGACCATACCAACCTACTCCAAAGAAACCAAGCAAGACCATAAATGGGAATAAAAAATAATAACTATCCGTTTTTAAAAAAAACAAAATGGTGATTCCAATTAAAGAACAAAATAAGCAACATAATACTTGAAAATATCTATTTGTCTTTGTTCTGTCACTCCAAGCAGCTAAGACTATTCTCCCTACAACCCCAGAAGCAAGAGCTGAAAATAATAAAGTCGCACCTATAGATGGAGAAATTTTTAGCTCCTCATAAAAATAAGAAATTAGATAAATGACTACACTATATTGGATGGATGTCAAGCAAGCACCAGACAACATAATATTAAACATAGCAGGTTCTTTAACCATTAATATTTTATTTCTGATAGTCGATATAATATTAATGTGCTGTATTTTCTTTGTTTTTGGATCTTTGTCTTTATAAAATATAAAAAAGAGCATAGCCCCAAAAATAGCAATACATCCACTAGCAAAGAAAGCAAAATGCCAATTAAAACGTATTGCCAAAAATGGCAGAATTAAACTTGCTAAGGCTCCTCCTAGGGGCAATCCTGCTTGTCTAATCCCCATAGCAAAAC
Organism: Photorhabdus heterorhabditis; assembly: GCF_001280945.1. Lineage (NCBI taxonomy): Bacteria > Pseudomonadati > Pseudomonadota > Gammaproteobacteria > Enterobacterales > Morganellaceae > Photorhabdus > Photorhabdus heterorhabditis. Next base: position 36,917 of record NZ_LJCS01000034.1, read on the forward strand.
CTAACTGATTTTTTGGAAACCAATTAGAAACGGATTTGGCCCCACCTGGTTGCGCAGAACTATATCCAATCCCAAGAATAAATAAGAGAATAAGAATCGCATAATAGTTATCAAAAAACAGAGTAAAACATAGAGTGATCCCAACCAAGAAAACACCTATACTTACCACGTATTTTTCATTAAACCTATCAAGTAATTCTCCAGCTACTAGTAAGCCAACTAATGGTGCAAGTTGAGCAGATGATACTAATAACCCAATTTGGAATGCAGATAACGACATCTGTTGTTGCAATAGTAGAGCGATAGAACCTATCCCTTGAACAAAAAAACATGCACATGCCTGCGTTATCGTAGCTATAAATAAAACCATCCATTTATAACTTTCAATATTTTGATTCATCACGAATTAACTATCCCATAAGATCTTTATAAAAAACCACTATATTCGTATGGAGAAGTAAAGTTATCAACCTTACTTTGTTCTGTTAAGAATAAAAATTTCTGAATTCCCTTTTGAGAGTTAATTTGGTTAATCGCCTGATAAAGAGAGTTGACAGCATCATAGGCAGGGTCCACCCACTCCTTAACATTTTTAAAAATATACTTTAATTCATCTTTAATATTAGGAAAGTGAGTGCACCCTAAAATCACTACATCTACATTATCAACTTCTTCTTTCGTCATTGATCTTAATATTAAACTTTCTATATCATTGGTTTCTAATGATATTCCTCTTGATTTCATCTCTGAGAAATTAACCAGCTCTGTTAAACCTAATTTTTTAAAGATGAACTTATCATCAATTAACTTTGCACATATATTATTAACATATTCACTGTCAATTGTATTAGGTGTAGCGATCAGAAGAACATTTTTTTTTGAAGATATCTGAAAAGCTTCTAAAATAGGAGGAAGAACTTTAATACAAGGCATTTTTAGTTTTTCTGTAAAACTATTACTCAATAAAGTTGATGCTGTATTACAAGCAATGATTAAACCAATTGGTTCAAATATTTGTACTGCTTGCTCTAATAGATCCTCTATTCTTTCTAGTAGTAAATTTCTATCCTTATTTCCATAAGGATAGAACTTATTATCAGCAATATAAACAACGTCAGCACCTAAAAAAAAATTCTCTATATATTTAGATACTGACAAACCACCAACTCCCGAATCAAAAATCAATATTCTAGGAGAATCTGTGTTTATTTTTTCTATAGAATCTCCATTAGCGTTGTAAAATTCTATATTTTTTTTTCCTAAAATAATCGTATTTTCAACTAACATAGGAACCTCTTACGCAATGATGGCTCGACTTCGAACAGATCCTCGCATTCCTCGAGATTTCTTTAAGTCAGTTGTAAAGACAACTCTTGCTAACCAACGTGCTTTTTCTCCGAAGAAAGGTTCATATGCATCCCTCGCGTGTACACATCTAAAGTTATCAATAAAGATACAATCTGAAGTATTTAAAACAATTGATTTCTTATTTTTATTAAAAAAATCAATTAATTTATTGACTGCATTTATTTCATCTAACGAATTGTTATCTAGGTTCAAAGCAGCAGCATTAATTCTTACATAAGGCTCTTCTTTTGCACCAAATAATATTGCCTGACCTTCTTCATCAACAATATTTGAAGTTGAATGAATTGGATTATGAGAAATATAAAACCTGTTCTGAAAAAGCAGAGCCTTTTCCCTGTCAGTAAGTTCAATACCATCAATACAAGAAATTGTTGTTGGTGCTTTTTCTTCATTTCGCATACAAACTAGTCCTAAAAACTCTGCTCTTGCTGGATGAAAGGCATCTTCTACATGAAACCCAAAATCTCTATTTGAACCACTGCTTGAATTAGGGACATTTTGTAATTCTTCGAAAGGAATAATATTATTGTATATACTACCATTTCGTTGGGAGGTAAATCCTATACCTTCTCCTAATAAAGATCCGTATAAACCTAATAATATTTTCGCATCATTAATTTTATATCCATCTTCTAATTCTATTAATTTACTTGGAGTTGGTTGAACTCCATTAAGCAAAACAGGGTTATCTTTAACACAAATAGCAGCATATTTTTCATGCCGTTTAAAATGATAAAACTCTTCTCTAATATTACGAGGCAATTCCTGTGCGAAAATTGGGGATTTTTCTAGAAAGTCATATTGATTATCTAATTTCTCATCAAAAACAATATGATCTATTAAATCTTTAATCACTTTATTTTCACTTTGCCCAGGATTAATTTCCTTAATATGTGTCATCTTCCTACTCTAATATAGTTAATATAACAAAGTCCAGTTTGGTTCGGGTAATTTATATTTTTCGTTTTAAAACGAAACCAAATTTACATTTATTTACATTTTAATTTTCTCGATTATTTAATTTTATCTATAATTTTCAAAAAGATATATTTACCTTATGGAGAAATACACTTTTCTCAAACAGAATAAAAATATTTATAAAAATAATATATTAAATCCATTTTTTAAAAAAATTACGCATTTTTTATTTAAATATTAACGTAATATTACACAAGGAAACTTATAATCTAAACAAGATAAAAGCATGAATGAATGTTTATTACTCAGCCAGCTATCAGTGCCTTATCCATATTAACGCTATTCATGCTGGCCTTTTTCGTTTACGGCGAATACTGGCTTTTTTTGTTGTTTCCGCACGAAGTATATTCAAGGTCAGATCATATACAAGCCAGAATTTCAGTAGTATCACCACGATGGTAGCAAGCATCTTCGTTCATAAACACATCTAGAACCTAGTGTACGCATTGACTTCCTTGTATCTTGGTGTAAACGCTGAGCTTGTGCTTCCATCTGTTCCAGTCGGAATTTACAGGCTTTCAGAATGAGCATATTAATTCGGTGTGTCCTGTCGTCTTTCCGCAATATTACAGCTCCGGTGGTTATTCTCAATGCAGAAATACCCCTTCAACCGTTCCCGATATGCCGACTTCCATCAGTATGAAAGGCAGACAACCAGTCCGTTCCTAGGTCTCGTTTTCATTTTGCAGGTTTGTGTAACAATGCTCGGCGTTGTGAAACACTATTACGGAGCTAACGCCTCGTCGAAATCCCCCTCCCGCCTTGTGTCAGCAGGAGTACCCTTTCGAAGGAAAAGATGGTGAGTGAAGCGAGAGAATCTCCCCACAGCCTCCCGTAGAACGGTACGTGAATCTCCCAATTCATATCGTTCCTATCAAGCAAGCACACCTTACTTTAAACAGAATTCGGGTTATTCTTACTTACCAATGAGCAAACAACCTCGGGTTCTTGGCACTTACCGTTCGCTTCGTTCTAATTACTATACATATTCCAAATCAGGAATAATGCCTTGCCAGCCAAATTGTTGCACTAAATGTTGCCACGACGCATCCCATTTTGCCGTAAGCGATAATTTTTCACCCGTAACAGGATGATTCAACTCAAGATGACTGGCATGAAGCATCAACCGATTGGTTTGATAATGAGCGACAACACCTCTGTTTTGCCGTAAATCACCATGGGTCGTATCACCAATAATTGGATGACGAATATGTGCCATATGGCGCCTTAATTGGTGTTTTCGGCCTGTTTTCGGAGTCAACTCCAATAAACTAAAACGGGATGTAGGATAACGACCAATTTCCACCGGACATTCTACTGTTGCCAGCGGACGATAATAAGTGATACAGGGCTGAGCTTCTTTATCACTATCTGCAAATTTATCTGCAATCTTATCCAACTCTTCAACCAGAGCATAATCGATAATATCTGATTCCAACACATAACCGCGCACAACAGCATGATAAGTTTTTTGTAACTGATGATGTTCAAACTGTTGGGAAAGCTGACGGGCAACATCACTGGAAAGCGCCATCAGCAATACGCCTGATGTTGGTCTATCCAGACGGTGTACCGGGAAAACATGCTGACCAATCTGATCACGCAATGTCTGCATAACAAAAACCGTTTCGTGACGCGCCAACCAACTACGATGAACTAACCAACCAGCCGGCTTGTTAACCGCCACAATATGATCATCCTGATATAACACTTCTAACATATCAGGCATTATCCTGAATAAATAAGCGATCCAATACATGAAGATGCTCAAGCAGTTGCTGATAGCGACCAGTAGTCTCTTCTTTATAGGATTCCTCAAAATAAGGCGCAATAGCGAATGCCGTCGGTAACGCCAAACTCTGCTCCAATAACGCATACATTCTCGGAATTAATACCCACTGCAACCACTCTGCCGCCAGCATCGTATCAATTGAAAATGGTTCAACACTTTCAAAAGCTTCCGCTTTAGGTGGGTGATCCTGCCACAGGTCAATTTCCCTCATGGCTTCTTCAATTAATTGTAACGTATGCAGAATTTGTTTTTCAGTACTCATATTTTCAGCCTAATTAATAAGTATTTGCCCAAAGCGGCAAAACTGATAAGGATACCACTGATAACCCTTAAGCTGTAAATTTGCTTTTTCCATCAAACATAAAGAGAAGGGAGCGAACAAGCGCTCCCTTTAAATTGATTATATAGCAATCCCGCTAATCGTTTGCTCCCTGCTCATTCCCTGACAAATTGTCCCTTAATGGTCATCCTTACCCGTCATTTTTATTTATATTGCATACAATCCAGTTATGCATCGTGCCAGTCATACTGACCATCATCACCTAATCTATCCCTGAGAGATTGTACGCAGAGACTCCTTTTCCTGCTGAGGACAGAATGAATTAATTCGATTTACGACACAAGTCATATAAGCGGAACCATTAAGCCAGTGAAAGGGGATAAAATCTGTAATTATTTATAGGCTATTGAAATAAAATAAAAATAATAAACCAATGTGAAACTCACCGAAGTAAACATTGATATCTCTTACATGAAGTGTAAGAGATATCTCACAAATACTAAGTTAAAACTCCAAGCCTAACAAATGAAGACAGGCTTAATTGCACCAAGAAACCCAATTAAATCGGTAAACAACGGAGTTCTTTTATCACTACCAAACTGCTCCAGGATCACTTCACCGGTCAAATTACACAGAGAAATAATACTCATATCTGAATCCACGGTCGCAATAAATGCTGTTGGTGACAATTTTAGCCGTTTCTGTGTCACCAGATGCCCTATCAGGTTTTCCTGTAAACGGATAAAGTCCTCCTCGCTCCAGACCTGAATCAAACTCAGCTGTTGACCTTCAAACATTGCCGTCATATCACCAGCTAATTGAGAGGTATAAAAATCATGAATTGCTGGCTGTAATTGGATATCCAATGCAACTTCAACTTTATTCAGCTTGTCTTCCGAAGGAAAAGGCTGAGGAAGCCAATAAACAATGTCATCACCAGTATGGGTAATACAAGGTGATGGCACATCATAAAGCTCACTGCTGGCAGGTGCAGTTCCCGTTTCCTTCTGCCACAAATCAACATAACGACGGGTAAAATCAGCCAACGCCTCTGTAACACTAGAAATCATATTATTTTCAACCAGTCACTGTTAGGAGGTACTTATGACATTATGTTAAACCAAATATTACGAATTAAAATGGTGAACAAATAAAATTCTGATAAAACCCCGTAGCCTGATAAACTTGAGCAATGACTGCGATCCACTATTATCAAATTTTGAGGAATAACATGTCGTTATATCAGGATCATCAAGCTCTTGAGCAACTTACATTAGGTAAAACCACTTCATATCATGACCAATATGATGCCAACTTACTGCAAGCAATACCACGCAGTATGAACCGTGAACCGCTAAAAATTCTCTGTGATAATTTACCATTTCACGGAGCTGATATCTGGACACTATATGAGCTGTCATGGCTAAACAGCCGTGGTTTACCACAAGTTGCTGTCGGGCATGTTAGCCTGAATGCGACGAGTAAAAACCTGATAGAGTCTAAAAGTTTTAAACTCTATCTGAACAGCTTTAACCAAACCCGTTTTGAAAACTGGCAAACTGTCGAAGAAACACTACAGCGTGATCTGGCCGCTTGCGCAGAAGGCCATGTAGAAGTGACACTTCATCATTTGGATCATTTCAATAACCAACCGATTTCCGCTTTTACCGGTGAATGTATTGATAACCAAGATATTGACATTACTGAATATAATTTCAAGCGTGATTATCTGCAAGGCGCCGCACAAGGCCCATTAGTGGAAGAGGTTTTAGTTAGCCATCTACTGAAATCCAACTGTCTGATTACCCATCAACCTGACTGGGGGTCTGTCCAGATTCACTATAAAGGAGCAAAAATTAACCAAGAAGCGTTACTACGTTATCTGGTATCATTTCGGCACCATAATGAATTTCATGAGCAATGTGTTGAACGTATTTTCAATGATCTACAACAGTTATGTGCACCAGAAAAGCTCTCGGTCTATGCTCGTTATACCCGTCGCGGGGGATTAGATATCAACCCATGGCGCACAAATAATGCAGACTTTGCTCCAGTAACAGGCAGGCTAGCACGCCAATAAATCTACCGTTCTGAGTGCAGCCTGGGCAAAATTAAGCTGAATAGGAAATGTGACATATTCAGTTTAACGATATTGAGGTGAAACCCATACACGATATAAGGAGTCATTCTTGATTACACATATCAACCCACTCGGTTCAATGGATTTACTATCTCAACTTGAAGTAGATATGCTAAAGAGTACCGCAAAAAGTGATCTCTATCGCTTATTTCGTAACTGCTCACTAGCTGTACTCAATTCCGGTAGCCAAACAGATAATAGTAAAGAACTGCTCTCTAAATACACAGATTTTGATATTAACGTGTTGCGCCGTGAGCGTGGAGTAAAACTGGAATTGGTAAATCCACCAGAAGAGGCATTTGTTGATGGGAAAATTATCCATTCACTGCAAGCGAATTTGTTCGCAGTGCTTCGGGATATCTTGTTTGTCCATACTCAGATTACCGATTCAAGAAAACAATATCATCCCAGTCTGGAAGATAGTGCCTATATCACCAACACCATATTCTCTATTCTGCGTAACGCCAGAGCATTACATACCGACGAAGATCCCAATATGATTGTCTGTTGGGGCGGCCACTCAGTGACTAAACAAGAGTATCAATACAGCCGTAAAGTCGGTCATCAGCTTGGGCTGCGAGGGCTCAATATCTGTACCGGCTGCGGCCCTGGTGCAATGGAAGCACCGATGAAAGGTGCAGCCGTAGGTCATGCACAACAGAATTATAAAAATAGCCGTTTTATCGGTATCACCGAGCCATCAATCATTGCAGCTGAACCCCCTAACCCATTAGTGAACGAACTGATTATCATGCCGGATATAGAAAAACGTCTGGAAGCTTTCGTTCGTATTGCTCACGGTATCATTATTTTCCCAGGTGGTGTCGGCACAACAGAAGAATTATTCTATCTGTTGGGTATTCTGATGGACCCGGAAAATCAGGAACAGATATTGCCATTGATTCTTACCGGTCCGAAAGAAAGTGCAGATTATTTCCGGGTCTTGGATGAATTTATTGTTCATACATTGGGAAAAGGAGCACGACGCTACTATCACACCATTATTGATGACGCTCCTGAAGTTGCCCGGATAATGAAAGAAGCCATGCCATTAGTAAGAGATAACCGCCACAGTACCGGTGATGCATACAGTTTTAATTGGTCAATGAAGATCAACTATGATTTACAACAACCGTTTGCACCCTCTCATGAAAACATGACTAATCTTAATCTCTATCCTGATCAGTCTCCTGACAAACTGGTAGCTGCACTACGCCGTGCTTTTTCTGGGATTGTTGCCGGCAATGTGAAAGAGATTGGTATTCACGCGATTGAAAAACATGGCCCATTCAAAATCCACGGGGATGCTGAAATAATGCGCCATATGGATAAGCTGCTGACAGACTTTGTGGAACAGCACAGGATGAAACTACCAGGTGGCACTGCTTACGAGCCTTGCTACGAAATTACCCGATAACAAAAAAAGATGTCTGCTCCACGGATGGAGCACAATTATGCTTATAGTGATCCAATATGATACACCTTCTAATTGTTGATGCTCTTAACCTTATCCGCCGCATTCACGCTGTGCAGGGTAGCCCATGCATTGCTGCCTGTGAACATGCACTGAAGCAGTTGATCCAACATACCAATCCTACCCATGCTGTCGCAGTATTCGATGAGGAAGATCGCAGTAACAGTTGGCGTCACCAAATATTACCGGCCTACAAAGCTGGCCGTTCGCCAATGCCTGACAATCTGAAACAAGAAATGCCGCAGATCAGAATATCATTTGAACAACAAGGCATAGCCTGCTGGCATGCCCAAGGACATGAAGCAGATGATCTAGCCGCGACGCTGGCAGTAAAAGTCGCTTCTGCCGGTTACGTTACGATTGTTTCTACTGATAAAGGTTATTGCCAATTACTTTCACCCAATATCCGTATCCGCGACTACTTCCAGAAACGCTGGCTGGATATGCCATTTGTTCAACAAGAATTTGGCGTTTCTCCAGAACAATTACCTGATTACTGGGGACTGGCGGGGATCAGTAGCAGTAAAATACCCGGAATTCAGGGGATTGGCCCTAAAACCGCCACGGCTTTACTGCAACAGGTTGGTACACTGGATAACCTTTTCCAGAACCTCGATCAACAACCAGATAAATGGCGCAACAAGCTGGAATCAAATAGAGAAATCGCTTTTATCAGCCGGGAAGTTGCGTCGTTACGTACCGATTTAGCGTTAAATGGCAATCTGCAACAACTCCGGCTGACAACAGCAAACTAACGGAAATACCCTGCTACCTTATCCAAATGCTCACCTTTTAGCTCTCCGGCCTCATTTAGTAGGCCGACCCAAGCTTTAATATAATTATATTTTGCCTGAGAAAGATCACGCCGGGCAGTATATAACTGCTGCTCAGCATTCAGAATATCCACATTAACCCGCTGCCCAAGAACAACACTCTTACTGGTCGCATCTACCTGCAAGCTGGCTGATTCAACAGCCATTTCATAAGCATTAATCCGCTTTTCACTATTCAGGTACTGATTATAATTTCGGCGTAATGCATTAAGAACTTCTCCTGCCTGAGCATCAAGATCATATCTAGTTCTTCCATATTGCGCCGCCGCCTGACGTACAGAAGCCGATGTACCACCCCCATTATAGATATTCATGCTCATCCGCAAGCCAATGGTATCGGTTCGATACTTCTGATCTACCGTATTATCGCTGCTAGATTCGCTTTCAGAATGGGAAGCATAGAGTTCCAACTTAGGTAAATAACCTGCCCGGTTACGTTGCACCTCATGGTACGCCGCTTTCACTTCCTGACGGGAAGCGGCCAGAACCGGATTGTTAGCTAATGCCAGTTTTTCCCATTCTTCATAATGGCTTGGCGACAACTTCAATATCTTAAACTGCGTCTTATCTGATAGCCGCTGCACCGGTAAATCAATGGGAAGAGGAACACCAACAATCAGTTGTAAACCCCGGATTGCTGCATCCAGATCATCTTTAGCTGCTATTTCATCGGCAATAGCCTGGCTGTAACGAGATTGTGTTTCCACTACATCAGTACGTGTCCCTTCACCAGAAGCAAATAACTTCCTGTTCAGTTCCAATTGTTTTTCATACGCCATTTTCTGGCGTATCACCAAATCAATCTGATCCTGAGCATAAGCCACATCCACGTAAGCATTCACTACCCGGACAGCTAATTGCTGAAAATCTGCCCGAAAACGTTCATTACTCATTAACGTATGAGCCTGACTGGCTTTATAACGCGCCCATATCTCAAAATCTATCAATGGCTGAGTCAGCACAACTGCCGCGTTATAACTGCTATATTGGCGATCCCGACTTTCCGTTGTCTTATTTCCCCGACGATCATACGTAGGGTATTCCATATGTTGCCAGTTCTTCGGTGAATGCTGATAAGACATCATCACTTTAGGTAACAATTCTGCCCTGCCAATCTTTTCATACTCTTCTCCTCCTTCTCTTTCTTTTACTGCTGAGAGAAAAGTAGGATCATTTTCTAATGCCAGCGCATAAGCCTCTGTCAGGCTCAGTGCCCATGCAGGAAAAGAGAACAAACTGACACTGAAAAGAATTAACAAACTCACTGATGATAAAGAAGCACAATGCAGTTTCATAATCACTCCTCTATCAACGATGTCGAAGCCCGATCCCACAATGGCTTAAACAGGTAACTCAACAAGGAACGTGAACCGGTTTTGACAAATACTTCAACTGGCATCCCCGGCCTGATATCCAGCCCTTTCAGTTTTTCCATCTCTTCAGGGGATACGACTGCTCTCATCTGATAATAAGGTTGGCTATTCACAGGATCTACCAATCTGTCTGCGGAAACCATGACCACTTTTCCCGCAATTTTTGGCGTCCGGTTCTGATTAAAAGCGGTGAACATCAGATCTACATCCAGCCCTTTACTAATCTTATCTGCCAGATTAACCGCAACACGGGTTTCCACTTCAAGCGCCATTTGGTTCGGTAGAATTTCCATCAGTTTTTCACCGGGAGCAACAACACCACCCTGTGTAAAAATATTTAACCCGACAACCGTGCCATCAACCGGTGCCACAATTGAAGTATGCGTAAGTTCAAACTGGGCTGTATCCAACTTATTTCTGTATTCACTGGCAGCAACCTGCACCTCTGCCAATTGCGTACGCACTTCCCGTTGATAGTCTGCGTTGCGCTGAATAATACGCTGCTGGGTTTCCTGTAGCTGTTTTTCAAGCTGGCCGGTACGCCCTTCCATTTCCGCTATGCTACTGTTGAGTTCAGCCTGTTCACGCAGAAGTTCCAAATAACGATTACGCGGGAAATATCCCTCATCCGCTAAAGATTTAAGATTAGCTATCTGTTCTTTAAGTGCTACCTGTTGCACTCGTTTACTGACAAGAGAAGCTTTCAGCCCTTTAATCTGAAAGTTTGTACCAGCAACAGACTGCTCAAGCCCTTCCAGATCGCTTTGCAGCATTTCCCGGCGTGATGCGAACAGTTGTTTTTGCAATGCAATAATCTCTTTCACCCGAGGTTCAGATTGTAATTGCTGGAATATTTCGGGAAAAACCAGCATGTCATCACCATGCTGTTCAGCCAATAAACGGGTTTCCGTTGCTAATGTGGTATACAGTTGATCCTGAAGCGCATCTACCTGTGCTTTTGCCTGCACCTGACTGAGCTGAACGAGAGTTTGGCCCGCTTTTATTGTTTCTCCTTCAACAACCATAATCTGGCTAATAATACCGCTTGCCGGGGCTTGAACCGTTTTGCGGTTGCCATCCACAACCACCACACCAGAAGACGCGACCCCTTTATCCAACGGCGCAAATGCTGCCCAAATGAGAAACCCCAAGATCCCCACACCAATCACCAACCATCCTAGTCGTAAAAAATGCCCTTCTTCTAGTGGCAATAATCCTTTTCCATCCACTACCGGCGTATTCTGATCAGACATATCCACTCCCGGACAGAAATCTCCGTCTCAGCTATTTGATATTATTATAATTACATGCTTATTTGCTTATGATGCCTGTGCAACTGCCTTGGCCGCAGAAGGTTCCTGACTTTTATTTTGTTGCGATAAAGCAGTCATTACCTGCTGAGATGAACCAAACATCTTCATTTTTCCCTGAACCAGTAGCAATATTTTGTTCGTCTGTGACAACAATGATGTGCGGTGAGTAATCACAATCACAGTTTTTCCTTGCGCTTTCAGCTGAGCAATAGCTTGATTCAGCGCTCTTTCACCCGCTTCATCCAGGCTGGAATTAGGTTCATCCAGAACCACAAGTGATGGCTCATCATACAACGCACGAGCAAGACCAATTCGCTGTTTCTGACCGCCAGATAGCCCAATACCGCCGGCACCAATAACAGTGTCATAACCCTTATCAAGCGCTAATATCAGTTCATGAACCCCAGCTTTCTTTGCCGCCTGAACAACTTTTTCTGATTCCACTTCATTGAAACGAGCAATGTTCTCAGCGATAGTGCCGCCAAATAGCTCAATATCTTGCGGTAAATATCCTATTGAAGAACCCAATTCATCTTTGTTCCACCGATAAATATCTGCATTATCAAGACGGACTACACCTTCCTGTGCCGGCCATATCCCGACCAGTAACCGGGCGAGGGTCGATTTCCCTGAAGCACTGGGGCCAATTAATCCCATCACATCACCCGCATCCAGCGCAAAACTAACATCCTGCAACACAACCTTACTGTTTCTTCCTGGAGGTGCGGCTGAAACTTTTTCTACCACCAAATTGCCTTTTGGCGCCGGTAATGACATGCCCGATTTCCGTTCTGGTTGCTGCTCCAACAAATCGGTTAATCGTTGCCATGACAAACGCGCTGCACTCCAACCTTTCCAGGCTTGAATCAGCTGTTCAATCGGCGAAAGTGCCCGCCCCATCAGAATTGAAGCAGCAATCATCATTCCTGGCGTAATATGCCCGTCAATTGCTAACCAGCCACCTAATCCAAGGATCAGCGACTGTAACGCCAAACGCACTGTTTTAGTGACTGAATTAATTACTGAAGCCCGTTCACTGGCAATACGCTGGAAATTCAGAAAACGTTCATGTAATCCAAACCATCTCCGGCGTAACACCGGCAACATCCCCAACGCCTCTATTACTTCAGCGTTACGCAAGTTAGTGCTAGCGAGGCTGGCTGAACGCAGAGCAAGTTTATTGGCTTCTGATAAAGGCTGGCTTGATACCCACTGATTCAACACAGCAAGGGCAATCAATACCAACGCCCCCACTAATGACAACAAACCAAGCCAGGGGTTAAAAAGAAAAATAACCAGCAAGTAGATTGGGAACCAGGGGGCATCAAAGAAAGCAAATAAGGCATTACCCGTCAGAAACTGGCGAATATTTGCCAAGTCATTGAGCATCTGCCCCGCATCTGTTGTACCATTTTTCAGATTTGATTCGTAAGATGCGGTATAAACCCGATTATTCAGCTTCATATCAAGCTGGCTACCAATACGAATAACAATCATGCTGCGGATATATTCCAGCATCCCCATCATGGCAAACATGCCAAGAGTAATCAGGGTCAACATCAGCAAAGTGATTTCATTGCCCGACGGCAACACTCTGTCATAAACCTGCAACATATAAACAGATGGAACCAACATGAGCAGGTTAATAAAGGCAGTGAACAACCCGATAGTCCAAAACACCCGACTACGGGCACGAATGACATCAGCAATCTCGTCCTTTGGGAGTAGTAATTTCACAGCATTTCCTTAATAACTATCTGATATATCTTATTTTTATAAATATGTGACTATCTGATGTTAACGTTCCTTGCCCTATTCGCTTTACTTACCCGGTCTCATTATCAATTCCCGGCCATCAGCAAACCGGGCAAACCAGCCATCTGACTCATGAGCAAAAAAAGCCAAACCACTCCCCTGATTATCTGTAATTGTGATGCCATCAGGCGTAGGCCGCCAACCGGCAGGTACTTCACCAAACATATCCGCCAAACACGTGTTATCACCATTAAGTGACCAAATTGACCCCTCCGGTAATGGTTGATCAGTCAATGACACATCACATTGTTGACGTTTATCTGACAGTTGCCATACGCCTTTCAATTCACTAGCGTGTGGCAGATCAAGACTACTTGCCATACTTCCTCCAATAATGCTGAATGTAAGAACAACAAAGAATGCAAATTTTAGATACCAAGTCGCAAAAACCATGCCGTCTCCAAACGAATAACCGCATCCAAATTAGATGCGGTTGTATTGTTGTGTTATGCAAGAATGAAATCAGACTCTAATATTGGTTCCCCGACAATTTTTACCCAAAAATCATCGTAAGATAATTCTCCACCCATATTAATAACGAAATCATTCACCTTATCAACGGTGTTATAACGCAGCACAGCTTCTCCGACGGCACCAGTGAATTCCTCGACAAACTTAACACCTCCTTTCCCGGCTTCACCCAGATCGAACAGTGACACATCAATCTTGTCTTCACCGGAAACAAAGTCATGAATCCAATCACGCTCAAGAGGAGGTGATTCCTTGGCACTCAGGTAAACAAATGTATCTTTACCTTCTCCACCCCAAAGGTTATCTGCTCCCAAACCACCGTAGATGATGTCATCACCAGCACCACCTTTCAGAGTATTGTCAGCATCATTGCCTATCAGAATGTCATTGCCACTGCCACCAATCGCATTTTCAATCGTTACACCACGAGCAATCGAAACGTTTCCTTTCAGGCCACCAACATCAGAGAAAGAGGCTTCATTCAGGTTGATGCGCTGATCCTGAGTAAAACCAGAGAAATCAAACGTATCATTACCACCCGCATCCCAGGCAGTGAACAACAGTTTGCTGTTCTCATCTTTTGCGGTATAGAAATCGCGATCTGTGTTGGAATTAAAGCCGTATACAGTGTCATCTGTACGGGTTGTATTATTAACACCATATTTTGCCTGAATGGCAGAAATATCGTTAAGTAATGGTGCAGAAGAATAAATACCTTTGAAGTCTTGCCCAGTATTCTTCTCACTGAAATAACTCATGACGGTATAAGCGCGGCTATCTTCAAAATAGGTGGCGCTATTCTTATAAGTTGGGTTTACCTTATCAGACGCATTATAATCAGCCGGATGCTGTAACCCCAGTGTATGACCGATTTCATGAGTAAACGTTTGACGGCCATAACCATTCACGTCAATATCATTATTTGAGAAAGTACGGCTTGTTGCGTTATACCAGGTTCCTAATTGCGTTTTATCTGGGGTTGGCAGATACGCAAACGCATAACTCCCCGTCAAACTCTCATCAAAGAACCCAAAAGTGATATTCGCCTCCTTTACATCAGAGGTTTCAACGAAGTTAATATTAGCAACATCCGCCCAAGATTGTATTGACAGTTTTGCAGCAGCTTTTTGCGCCTCATTAAATGCTGAAAATTCAGAAATATGCCATGGCATATTATCCGGTTCACTCTCCAAGAAATTATACTTTAATTGGAAAGCCTTAGATTTATCGTCGTCCTGATGCCCCCAACTATAATCACCCCGGATTAATTCTTTAGCAGCATCTTTACTAGGCTCATGCTCAACGACAATATTAGAATCCTTACCTGGTATATAAGCCTGTAACCATTTCAGCAACTCATTTGCCTTCTCTGAACCGCTAACTTCTTCCGAGTATGAAATTTTTTTCTTTAAAGACATATATTTCTCCATAAATTCAGGACTTAGATATAAAAACCTTTTTATTTTATTAAATACAAGTCGATAAAACCTGAAAACAACAGACCGCCCCTGGTCATACAAATTAAGAACTAAAATCCCTTTCACATAAAAGTAACACTAAAGTTAATTGTATAAAAAGCAATTAACATACTTTTTTAATATAAACGTGATAAAAATAACATAAAACAAATAAGCGATTGTTTTACATAACATAACTATTTAAGGCGAAAAAAACGCCGCTAATTTCTTAACGTTATCTTATTTC
>NZ_LJCS01000035.1:0-50266 GCF_001280945.1 Photorhabdus heterorhabditis
GCGTGCTAAACTACTTATTACAGGCGGGAGATACTGCCGATCCAGAGGGTTTTATCCGGCGACTGGCAGAACAGTCCCCGAGGTATGAGGAGGTACTGATGACAATAGCGCAGAAACTGGAGCAGAAAGGGCACCAGAAAGGGTTTATTGAAGGACGGCAGGAAGGACTCCAAGAAGGATTAAATAAAGGCGAAAAACGGGGGATCCTGAAAATCGCGTGTGCGATGATCGACATGGGTATCGACCGTGAAACGATAATGAAAACGACCGGGTTGAGTCAGAACGAACTTGAGCAAATACGCCACTAACTCGTGCTGAGAGTTCTTAATCAGTATTCAATGATTCATGTTAAAAGAGGATCTTACGGTGACTGTCAGAACAGTCACCGAAGTGCGAGTATCGACCGTGAAACAGTGATGAAAATCACCGGACTAAGCTTGAACAAATGTCTGACAAACTTACTATTGATACGTTATCGGCATAAAAATGCTTGAGTCAATGCACGAAACGCATAGAAGCGGCGCATTTACATTCCAAGCGATAAGACTGGGTCTGAATCTACGTGCTTCTGAAATCTCTGTTCTTAAGCAGAGCTGAAGTTATTTATTTTCCAAACTGTTTAGTGGAATTATTGTCTTTTCATCTTTATTTGGACGGTTATTTTAGTAATAACAGTGGGAAAGGGAGCCGATATTTCAAATGGAATAAACGACAGGCTGAACCGAGGTATATGGCTCAGCCTTGGTTTTAGTGTTTTTTTAATGATTCATAATAACAATGGGCTAATCATCATATTCACTATGTACTATATTATCGTTACCAACATCCCAGGCTAATATCTGACCATTCTGTCGTAAGACTGCGAAAGATTTACCTGTTGTACTTAGGCTGACGATATCCTGTAATCGGGCTATCCCAGATGGGAGTTTGACGTTTGGACCACAGTGTCCCCAAGAGACCACGCTACCATTCGCCCGTAAGGCAGCGAACGCATCATTTGCTGCACTTAGGCTGACAATGTCCGTTAAGTTGGCGATTTCGGGTGGGATGCTGGTACTTGCCCCCCAGATGACTACGCTGCGGTTTGCCCTCAAGGCAGCGAATGAGCCTCTTACTAGATGTGAACTTATTGCGGGATGTAGGCTGACTATATCCTTTAATGAGGCAATTTCGGGTGGAACCTGACCGCCAGAGTTCGGATTACCCCAGGTAACTACACTACGGTCTGCCCGCAGGGCAGCAAATGCTTTGTCTGTTGCACTTAGGCTGACAATATCCTTCAAATTGGCAATTTCTGTCGGAACGCTGCCGCCTGATTCTCCATCTCCCCAGGAGAGTACGCTACCATCCTTTTGCAGGGCTGCGAAAGAAGCCCATGTTGAACTTAGGCTGACGAAATACTTGTAGTCTATATTAGAAGGTACAGAATATTTACCCCAGGAGACTACTTGATCATTCGCCCGCTGGGCCACGAATGTGTTCGCAGTTGTACTTATTCTGACAATGTCCTGGGCAATGTCAGATGGGACTTGCCCTCCTTGATATGGATTTCCCCAGGCGACCACATTACCATTCGCTCGTAGGGCGGCGAAGGCAGAATGTGTTGAACTTAGGCTGACAATGTCCTGTAATTCAGCAAGATCGGGTGGGATTGGGCTTCCACAATTTGGCGCTTTCTGATCTGGAGCTCCCCAAACGACTACACTACGGTTTTCCCGCAGGGCGGCGAAAGCACTCGACGTTGAACTCAGACTGACAATATCCCGTAATTTGGCAATTTCTGGTGGGACTTCGCCGCCCTTGTCTCGATCACCCCAAGCGACCACGCTACGGTCTGCCCGCAGTGCGGCTACAGCAGAGGTTGTTGAAGTCAGGCTGACTATATCCTGTAATTGAGCAATTTCGGGTGGGATATTTCTGACATCATCATCTCCCCAAGCGATCACTCTGCCATTTGGTAATAACATGGCGGTTGACCAGGCCGTAGGGACGATGCAGATCTTGTCGTTGGAGTTACTATTACCGTATGTCCCAAATTGTTGGTATAACTTTATAGAATTATCGCGGATATCCATGTTTGGTGAGAAATTGTTATTTTGGTTCATCTTCTTCTCCTAATAAGGTCATATCGGATTTACCTTTTCTGTACCGTAAAACTTCTGCTCAATGGATTAACTAACTATCATATTCATTATGTAGTTTATTGTCGTAAATAGAGCCCCAGCCTACCCTCTGACCATTGGTTCGCACTATTGTGAATGAGTTTCTTGATGCACTAAGGCTAACGATATCTTGTAATCGAGTTATCCCGGGAGGGACTTGATTGCCTTGATAATTGCCATATCCCCAGGCAACGACGCTACCGTTCATCCGTAGGGCTGCAAATGCGGTTTCTGTTGCACTTATACTGATAATATCCTGCAATACGGCAATTTCGGGTGGAGTTTTGATATCATTACCTTCCCAGACAACCACACTGCGATCTGCCCGTAGGGCCGCGAAAGCACTCGATGTTGTACACAGACTGACAATATCTTGTAATTGGGCAATATCCGACGGAATATTGCCATCCGAAGATGGGGCGCCCCAAGTAACGACACTGTGATTTTCCCGTAGAGCCGCAAAAGCAAAATTTGTTGCGCTTATGCTGACAATATCCTGCAATTGAATAATTTCTGGTGGGATTTGAGTACCTAAGTCTTGGAATCCCCAGGTGACGATGCTGCGGTTTGACCGTAGAGCTGTGAAAGCAGAAGCTATTGCACTAATACTGACAATATCCCGCAATTGGGCAATTTCTGGCGGAACCTGACCTCCCCAATTCTTAATTCCCCAGGCGACTACGCTGCGATTTGCTCGTAGGGCTGCAAATGCGTTTATTGTTGAACTCAGGCTGGTAATATCCTGCAATTGAGCAATTTCATCAGGTACTTGACCGCCAGAAAATTCATTGCCCCAGGCGACTATGTTTCTGTTTGCTCGTAGAGCCACGAAAGCAGAATTTGTTGCTTTCAGGCTGACAATATCCGTTAATTGGGAAATGTCGGGTGGAACTTGGCCATCGTTACCTTCGTTTTCGTTTCCCCAGGCGACCACGCTCCGGTTTTTCCGTAGTGCCGTAAAAGTATCATCTGTTGCACTCAGGCTAACGATATCCTGTAATTGAGCAATGTTGGGCGGGATTTGACTACTAGGGCCATTTCCCCAAGCGATCACTCTGCCATTTGGTAATAACATGGCAGTTGCCTCTTTAGTAGAGGCGATGGGCGTATTATTATCAGCGTCACTATTCCTGTTTGGTTGCCAATATTGTTTTATAGGATTATCGTTGGTATCCATATTTGGTGAGAAATCGTTATTTTGACTCATATTATTCTCCTAATGAAGGTTATATAGAATTTATCTTTTACCCACAGGGAGTCTATGTCATGAAATCTATCCCTTGCGGGTTAAGCTGCATTTCTACTGATATGAAGAACGTTGTCTATTCTTTAAATATAATAGGAAAAATAATTAATACCTAATGACAAGTCTATTTTTTAATCCGGCTTCAATTGTTTTTCTACCAAATAAGTGACAAAAACTACAATTTTTAAGTTTGATTAGAAGAACTTAGCGGAAATATAAATAACATTCCAAAATAGTGCTATACCTTGTACAACGTATAATCCTATGTATAGTAAGGGTCGAAGATCATGTGTGTATCAGAATTATGAAACCTTATTTATATCATTATATACCCTTCATCTTTCAAGCTGCTGCTTTGTTGGCTGCGTTTACTTACCCCAGTCACATCGTTATCTATGCTCCTGGGGATGCGTTCACTTGCCGCCGCACTGCAACTTGAAATCTATTGGGTATAGTTGCTAATAATATGTAAATGTATAAATTAATTTACTAATGATTAATCACAAAGCTGGAAATGTATAATTATTAATATTTTTGTCGTAATATTTGTTCTATATAATTTATAAAAAGTCCGTTATTTTTGGGTAGTGTTTTCTTTTCAAACTATTTCGTGAAATTATTGCCTTTTGATATTTATTTGAAAGTTGATTTTGATAATAACATCGGGAATACGCAATGAGATTTCAAATGAATATTCGATAGGCTGAGTTATTATATTTTATTCCGTCATTGATTAGTGGTTTGTGATAACAAAATAATACTTAATAGATTGACTAACCGTATCGCTATGCACTTTGGTATTGAAGCTTACCCAGCTAACCCTTCGGTTGTTCACCCGCATGGCTATTACAAAAGAAAACAAATATGAAAAACACCCGAAGATGCTTTTCTATATCGCTTGGATTAAATTGTTTTGAAACCAAAATGCAGTTCACAATTGCAAGCTCTGGCGTAGTTCAATAGTGTTTTAAGTGTTGGGTTTCCATTTCCTTTTTCAAGCCTGGAAATATTCGCTTCTTTCGTTCCCATCCGCTGTGCAACTTGATTTTGAGTTAAACCAGCAGCACGCCGCATGCGTAATAGAGTATTAATTAACTCGAATTCTGGTTCTAGCGCATCATACTCAGCTTTTACATCTGGGTTAGCTAATGCTTGGGATTTTAGAGACTTTAAGCTACTCATTTTGTAACCTCTTTCATTCGTTCATAAGCGAGATCAAGATCCTTTTTAGATATCTTCTGGTTTTTCTTAATAAACGCATGAAGGACAATGATATTTGAACCTTGTAGATAGCAAAACAATCCGCGTCCTAGACCTTCTTGCGCTTTGGCGCGAATCTTGAATAGACCTTTTCCCATTGACTTAGTGTGTGGCTCTCCAAGATTAGCGCCATGTTCTTCAATGAGCTCAAGCAGTTTTAGCATGCGAGCCTGAATTCTGGGTGGCATATTGAGGATTGCATCCTCGACGCCATCATAGAGTTCAATGTTCCAGTTCATATTCAATATTGCCCTTAATCTTATCTTATGTGATAAGTTTGTAAGTTGTCAAGACTCTGTTTTCGATGAAAACCACTGGGGGCGGAGATTATTGATAGCAGCACTGAACCAAGTATTAAATACATCAGGTTTTCACCATGATATTCGCTCTATGCAGTATATGAAAAAGTTCGTTATCTTGGGATTTCAGGAAGTTATTCCTTCGAACCGCTTCGCAAAGTTATTATTTCAGCCTTGGACAGCCTCTCTTTATCCTCTATTTTGTTGTTATGCATGGATAGTCAGGGAGCAACGGATGCTTAATTTATTGATATTAATTCTGTTCATTATTTTCAGTGCACCGATAGTTGTCGATGAGACATTGAATACAGAGAAAAATTGCCCGGATTGAGCGGGTATTTTTTACATTCTCCGCACGAAGGGGTCTGACGGTTCTAGTTATCTTTCTTCTCTTTGCGGGTTCAGGTGTTCGTTATGATGGCATCGAGGGCTGAGATAATTTCATTTCTGGATGAGGCTACGTTGCATACAAAATCTGATTTGTTGATTTTTTTTGCATCCAGAAACGTTATTGCTGGTGTAAATATATAATAACTATTATTATTAATGACCACCTGAGGGGTGATTCTTTTCTGGTTGAGGCTAATGTCATTTTTAGATACCAGAGGAACAATAATCCTTGTTGTTAAATCATCAAAATAATCATTCTGGATAATAAGGTAAAACGGCCAAAGCTTGTTTGTTTTGGCCGATGGATTACGATACACATCAAATTGCTGTGGCATTACAGGCTCCCGAAAAATTCATCGTCTGTAAGCATTCCAGCTTTCGCCATGAATATGTTCATAGCCTGCATATCTTCTTTCTCTTTCTCTCTCTCATCCTGTTTAGCTTTTATAGCCTGCGCCAGAAGGATATCTAGTGTTGCTGAGAGATTCATGTCCATACTACGGGCTTTATCGACCAGTGAAGCTGTCAGGTACACGTTGGTGCTTCTTTTGGTGCTGTTACGGGGAGAGGTAACGGTATTCATGGTGTTTACTCCTATGCGCAAAAGTATGCGCATAAGTATGATGGGTAACGGAAAAACAATCAAGTATCCTGCTTCTTGAAAGACTTAGAATTTAATTATTAATTGCAATGCAACAAATAGTTAAATGAATCAGATTTTCACCGTGATATCCGCTCTATGCAGTATATGAAAAAGTTCGTTATCTTGGGATTTCAGGAAGTTATTCCTTCGAACCGCTTCGCAAAGTTATTATTTCTGTCTTGGACAGCCTCTCTTTATCCTCTATTTTGCTGTTATGCATGGATAGTCAGGGAGCAGCGGATGCTTAATTTATTGATATTGGTTCTGTTCATTGTTTTCAGTACACCGATAGTTGTCGATGAGACATTGAATACAGAGAAAAATTGCCCGGATTGAGCGGGTATTTTTTACATGATGACATATTCAGGCGCTATGATCGTTCTAGCGCCAGCTCGCTCGCAGCTAGATGGATATACCCGTTATCTTTCTGGCTGCACTCGTTCACCCCGGTCACATAGTTCGCTATGCTCCCGGGGATTCGCTCCCTTGCCGTCGCGATCCATCTTGAAATCTATTGGGTATATATCAGAAACAATGTAAGAAAAATTTTATCACCGTGAATAGCTAGGGCCATTGCCGGGCGGTATGTAACACTCTGAGTACCTGTAAAAGGTTTCTCCGAACCTGGTAGATCATCACGTAATGGGGATGAACGACAGCCTCCCGTGTCCCTTTTACCCTACCAAGTTTATACATATTGGGATGTTGGCAGGCCATTTCTGCCGTCACTTCAAATTCATTATCCAGTTCAATTGCAGCCAGCGTATTATCCAGCGCGATATATTCCATAATAGCTTCACGATCAGCCAAAGCCATTGGCTTCCATTCCAGCTCCATTATATCTCCTTACGTAGGGCCGCTTTTTTGGCTGCAAACCGTGCTTTAACTTCCTCATGAGGAACACTGGGGTGGGGATCATCGATAGCTGCCTGAACTTGCTGACGGAACCATGCATCATAGGCAGCAGCCTTATGCGCCCGTTTCAGAGCTTCTGCACGGTCTGGACGGGCCGTTTTCGTTGGTGTACCCAGATTATAATTGGCTGCATCTACATTGAACTGTGCAATGCCTATGTCTTTAAGATAAGTGACAAGGGTTTCCAGTCGTTTAAACAGGCGTACTTGGCGGCTGCGCTGGGCAATCAGAGGACGCTCCACCGCGCCATATTTCACCATCAGAGTCCATCCATCGTTATGGCCTACCACATGTACCGAGTTAACAGCGCCGGCTTCAACCAGCCGATTTAGTGTGGAATGATCGATTGTTTCTGTGACCATAAATGCTCTCCTGAGTTATTTATATGCAAGTATACCCGTTATCTTTCAAGTTGCCTTTTTGTTGGCTGCATTCACTCACCCCGGTCACAGAGTTATCTATGCTCCCGGGGATTCGCTCCCTTGCCGCCGCGATCCATCTTGAAATCCATAGGGTATATTTAGAGTAGCATATGCATTTAATTATTAATTGCAATGCAACAAATAGTTAAATGAATTAGGTTGTCACTGTGATATCCGCTCTATGCAGTATATGAAAAAGTTCGTTATCTTGGGATTTCAGAAAGTTATTCCTTCGAACCGCTTCGCAAAGTTATTATTTTAGCCTTGGACAGCCTCTCTTTATCCTCTATTTTGCTGTTATGCATGGATAGCCAAGGAGCAACGGATGCTTAATTTATTGATATTAATTCTGTTCATTATTTTCAGTGCACCGATAGTTGCGGCTGAGACATTGGATACAGAGAAAGATTGCCCTGCATGGTCGCAAGACAAATTACAACGTGAAACAAAAAGTCTGATGCAACAGATGGCTCAATGGGATCAACTCTATCGTCAGAAAGGGATCGGCGAGATCGATGATGAAGTTTATGATCAATTAATGGCGGAGCTAATTCATTGGCAACTCTGTTTGAAACAAGTACCTCATTCAGATTTTCCTGTGGCAGTTATTACGGATAATAAGCTTGTTCATCCGGTTGCTCATACTGGATTAAGTAAACTAAAAGACGAACGGGAAATTAATCGATGGTTGCAGGGCAGATTACCTGTCTGGTTACAGCCAAAGATTGATGGCGTGGCGGTAACATTGGTTTACCAGAAAGGAAAATTAGTTTCATTAATCAGCCGGGGTAATGGTTCTGAAGGCATAGATTGGACAGCGAAAAGCCGACATATTCCCGGTATTCAGCAGAATATAGAAAATGCACCGCCTTATATGGTGTTGCAAGGAGAGCTTTTTCTGCATAAAGAGGGGCATAGACAACAATTATCCGGCAGTGATGGTGCCCGTAATCGTGTTGCGGGTTTGATGATGCGCAAGGAGCATTCGCCAGAATTAAAGCAAGTAGGTTTGTTTATCTGGAGCTGGCCGGATGGTCCTGCCGAGATGGAAAATAAATTGCGAAAACTAGCGGATATGGGTTTTCCATTAGCGCTTCGCTATAGCCATAAAATAGAGAAACCAGAACAAGTACAGAAACTGCGGATGCGCTATTTTGAACAACCTATGCCTTTTGCCACAGACGGTATCGTGCTGAAACAGGAAATTGAACCTAAAGGAAATCAGTGGCGGTCTGGATCTAACAGTTGGGCTGTGGCATGGAAACACCCTTTGCGCCATCAGGTCACACATGTCAGGGAAGTGAGTTTTACTATTGGCAGAACGGGCAAAATCTCAGTTGTGCTTGGGCTGGATAAGGTAAAACTGGATGACCGACAAGTCAGCCAAGTCAATATTGGGTCGGTCCGTCGTTGGCAACAGTTGGATGTGTTGCCGGGGGATCGGGTGACTCTTACACTAGCCGGTCATGGTATCCCGAAATTAGATCAAGTGGTGTGGCGGATTAAAGAGCGTCAGGATATTCAGCCACCCGATAAGCAGCGTTATCATGCGCTGAGTTGTCTGACGTTAACGGCGGGCTGTGAACAACAGTTTAATGCGCGACTGAAATGGCTTGGTGAAAATCTGCACATGACAGGTGTCAGTAGCGGTAGCTGGGCAATGTTGGCTGAACAGAAATTAGTCACTGATTTAACCGGTTGGTTAGCGCTTTCAGTTCAACAAATTGAGGCTTTACCGGGAATTGGGGATAAACGAGCACGGGCTATTTATTCACAATTCAGCAAGGCAAAAAATCAGCCTTTTTCTTATTGGATGAAAGGCATTGGGGTGCCTTATATGGCTAAGCTGTCCGACGATGTTGATCACTGGCGGCAGCTGGAGCAGAAATTAGCCGGAGCACAGTTAAAACAACAGTTCACTGCCGGGCAATTGAAAAAATTGTCTGATTTTATCAATGACGCACAGATTAAAATGATTGCAGATAAACTGTCAGTAGCAGGGATAACGGGTTTTGACCGGGAAAATGGGGTCGTGGTTAACCCCGTTGATATGGTTCAGTGATCGGAGTGCTCATAATTAAAGACAGGTAATCCAAGACGGTAGCGAATAGCAACCAATCTTGCTGTCAAACCTGCGATCAGGGTAATCAGAACAATGCCGTTTGGCGGTAACGGCGTGTGTTGTAAGCCAATATATAACCAGGCAGCGGCAAAGGAGACACCGGCATAAATCTCTTTCTGGAAAACTAACGGAATGGTGTTACATAACATATCGCGTAACACACCACCGAAAACGCCGGTGATAACCGCAGCAATAGAAGCAATGATCGGGCCATAGTTCATATCCAATGCAATCTGGGCGCCGATAATGGAGAAAACAATCAAACCAATGGCATCAAGGATCAGGAACAGACGGCGTAAATGTTTCATCATGGGGGCGACCCAGGTAGTTATCACAGCGGCGCAGGCGACGGTTACGATATATTCAGGGTGTTTAACCCAACCAAGGGGATAATGCCCAAGAAGTATGTCCCGAACGGAGCCACCGCCAATGGCAGTGACCGAAGCAATAATAATCACGCCGAACATATCCATCTTACGGCGGCCAGCGGCTAAAGCGCCTGTCATCGCTTCAGCAGTAATACCAATGATATAAAGAACACTCAGTAACATAGATTATTCGATGTGCACAGCGTAAAAAGATAAGGGTAATGTCGAAATGGTAAAGTCTCGACTGAAATTTTTTAGTTCTATCTATTTCGGATTACTATTATTTATCCGAAAAAAACCTGATATAAGGATAATGTAATGGCCTTTCAGGAACGGCAAATCACGTTTGACAATCGTAGCCACCAGCTTACTAATATTAATGTCTGGACACCAGACAGCCAGTGGTTAGTTTATGATGTTCGTCCCCATGGGGCTTCTTTTACCGGTTTAACAATAGAAAAAATTCATGCATACAGTGGCAAAACAGAAATTATCTATCAGGCCAAAGAGGGCGCTCATGTTGGCGTGGTGACGGTCAGCCCAACAGAACCCGTCCGGTACGCGTTTATTCATGGGCCTGAATTCCCAGATGAGCAATGGCATTATGATTTTCATCACCGGCGAGGGGTGATTGTCAGTGAGGATTTACCCAGAAAAGCGGTCACATTGGATGCCATGGATATTACCGCACCTTATACACCGGGAGCGCTACGCGGAGGTAGCCATGTTCATGTATTCAGCCCAGATGGTAGTCGTCTGAGTTTTACTTATAACGACCATGTTATGCATGAGCTTGATCCAGCATTGGATTTGCGCAATATCGCCGTAGCGGTGCCTCTCAAATCTGTTGAATCATCTAAACGACATCCCCGTGAACATGATGGTAGCTATTTCTCCGTTGTAGTCAGTAGTACAACACCTCAGCCAGAGCCGGGTAGTGATGAGATTAACCGAGCCTATGAAGAGTGTTGGGTCGGTCAAGCTGGATATCGTAAAGAGGATGACCGTTGGCAGCGTTGGGCGTTAGCATTTATTGGTGATACTATTTCCCCTGAAACAGGGAAAAAAGTACCAGAAGTTTATATTGTTGATTTACCCGAACAGGATGCTGATTATGCAATAGCAGGGGAAAAACCACTGGAAGGTACGGAAACAACATTGCCTGCTCCGCCTGCTGGCGTAAAGCAACGCCGTTTAACATTTACCAATCACAAACGCTGGCCGGGGGTGGTGATTAATCCGCGTCACTGGCTACGGGCTTCACCGGATGGTGAGCAGATTGGTTTTCTGATGAAAGATGACAATAGCATTATACAACTGTGGACAATATCGCCAAATGGGGGCGAACTGTGTCAGATAACTAAAAGTAATTATGGTATTCAATCTGCTTTCAGTTGGGATCGAAGCGGTCAGTATGTTGTTTTTATTTGTGATAACAGTGTGATGTGGTGTGATGTACAAAATAGTCAAATGCAGCGTTTGACAAAGCGTACCGAGAAAGCACCTGCGGCGGATGCCGTTGTGATTTCACCTGATAGCTGTCATGTTGCCTTTATGCGTGAAGTTGATGGCTATATGCAAATTTTCCTGGTGGAGACCGGACTAAAATAAATATATTTGCTACCAGTTGGCTCTATCCATTGGTGCAATCAATCAGAACGAGTGATTAATTGGTTTTAGGCTAATTTTGTGCTTTTTCTATTTTTTCAATGCGTTCTTTTGGTGAACTTGCTGACTGGTCCTCATCAGATTTTATATAGTCATAAGGTAATAAAAGGGTATCTAACAGCGCAGAAAAAGGGAGGTCAATCGCTAGCAATGGCCTCACTACCCAGCCAGTATCATTATCTTTCAGCATTTCGATATTTGCTTTGGTGCCGGGATAATAACCGCGGCTAGGTCCTGAGTGCATCATGATGCTGGTACATCCGCTGGTTAACAGCCATCCTAATGTGACGCAAAATAGAATTAATTTATTACTCTTCATCGGTTCTATAGATCTCGTATGGTCAAACAGCCAGAATATTCCACTTTACCTAAGTTCTCTGTTACTTGTCGGGTGACTAATATTTACCAAGAGAGCTTAGCTAAAGGCTTCTATATCAACTACTATAATCACACTATGCAACATTGAACATAGGACGAACACCTGAGAATGGTGAATTTTTTATGTCACACGATTTTTTCTATATCTTTTTGATGAATAAAAAGCAATTCAAGCCATATAATGCGTTATGTAGCCTATTAATTTAAACCATCTTTAAGGGTAAAGTAATTTGGTCTGAGCTAATACACTTAATTGTTTCCATTTTTTACCCGATTGACTAGTGGCATGTGAAATTTGTTGGAACACATCAGCAATATGATGCGATAGACGCCAACATAATTGAGCCGGAGTAAGCTATGAATATTAAACCAATCAGAACAGAGCAGGATTATAAGGCAGCTTTAAAAGCCATCTCACCATGGTTTGATAATCAGCCTGAAATTGGATCTCCCGAATTTGATTATATGGAAGTTATGGTTTTGCTGATTGAAGCTTACGAGACTGAACATTTCCCGATTGGCCCGCCAAACCTAATGCTTTGCACTAGCCCTCAGTAAACGCACAAAAACCGGCCTATTCAAGCTATTGGATTTATAATTTTCTGATTAAATAGCTACTGTTTAAGAAGAGTAGATAGATAAGGAATGTTTATTCTCTTTTTCTTAATGCATAACACATTCTACAAACTCTGATAATAATCATGTAAAAGTCCTCGTTGTCATTTAGCTCCTGCATTTCCCAGCAGGAGCTTTTTATTGTTAATGTCAGGCGGCTTGCTGATGTGCCAGTTCAATCTCTTCCGCCAGAATTGCAATACCTTTTTCGATACTTGTTGGGTCAGGAACATAGTTCATACGCATACATTCGTGAGCATGCGGCCAGTTCTGTTCCAGTCCGGGGAAGAAATAGTGACCTGGAACCATTAGCACACCGCGTTTTTTCAGTCTTTGGTAAAGCGTTTCTGTTGTTATCGGCAGGTTTTTAAACCATAACCACAGAAAAATGGCACCTTCTGGTTTATGGATAAGGCAAAGCTCTGTTGGCAGATAGCGACGGATAATCTTAATCACGTCCTGAACTCGTTGTTGATAGAACGGGAGGATAACTTCCTGTGACAAGCGAAGCAGGTCATTGCGACGGATCATTTCCAATGCCATTGCTGGACCAACACCACCTGGTGCAAGGCTGATGATACCGTTCATGTTACTGACCGCATTAATGATTTTATCGTTAGCGATAATAATTCCGCAGCGTGAACCCGGTAGACCTAATTTGGATAAGCTCATGCACAGAATAATATTGGGATTCCACAATGGCGTGGCTTCGCTGAAAATAATACCAGGGAAGGGGACGCCATAGGCATTATCAATCAGCAGTGGGACTTGATGTCGCTGGGCCAAGCGATCTAGCCGTTGTAGCTCTTCATCAGTGATAACGTTACCGGTTGGGTTGGTTGGGCGGGAAACACAAATCAAGCCAATATCTTTGGTAATATTCAGATGGTCAAAATCAACGTGATATTTGAATTGACCTTCTGGTAATAATTCAATATTGGGTTTATTGGCAACAAATAAGCCGTCATCTAGCCCTGAGTCAGAATAACCAATATATTCCGGTGCCAGTGGGAACAGCACTTTACGAATAGAACCATCTTCACTGCGCCCAGCAAGCAGATTAAACAGATAGAAAAATGCACTTTGGCTACCATTGGTCAGGGCAATATTTTGTGTGCCAATTTCCCAACCAAGCTTTTCGCGCAACATCTCAGCCAGTGCCTGAATTAGCGTATCTTTACCTTGAGGACCATCATAGTTACATAGCGTGTCAGCCAGTTGACCACTTGCGGCCATCTCAGTGAGTAATTGCTGAAAATAGTCATCCATTTTCGGGATATGTGCCGGATTGCCACCGCCTAGCATAATTGCACCGGGAGTCCTCAACCCTTGATTAAGATCATTCATCAGGCGGGTTATACCTGCATCTTGTGTGAATTTGTTGCCGAATTGAGAAAAAATCATAGCCGTGTTCGTTATCGGTGTGTTGTTTGAATTAGGAGAAATAACACCATACCCCGCGTATTATCGGGGTGCAATCTGGAAAATTATGACTATTGGTTATTTAATATTGCATTTAATTTAACATTTAAAATAAAGAGCTAAGCGTTTGTTTAAAGTCCATCTTTATTACTCGTTGAATCTAAGGAGACAATGGCAATTCACTGAATTTATTTTCTACAAAAACAGCTTGTTATGTGATCATTGATTAAACCTACAGCCTGCATAAATGCATAACAAGTGGTACTGCCGATAAATTTAAAACCTCTGTTTTTCAGCGCTTGTGATAATGCATCTGAAATCTCTGTTTTTACCGGGACCTCTGTAATTGTTTTCCACTGATTAATAATGGGTTTGTTATCGACGAAGCGCCAGATAAAAGTGCTGAATTCTTCTCCTTGTTGCTGCATCTTAAGATATGCTCGCGCATTGTTGATAATGGCGTTAATTTTGGCACGATTACGGACAATGGCGGGATCAAGCATCAGCCGTTCAACATCATTTTCATCCATAGCGGCAATTTTTATCGGATCAAATTGATGAAAGCATCGACGATAGCCTTCGCGTTTTTTCAAGATAGTCAGCCAAGATAACCCAGGTTGTTGGCCTTCCAGGCAGATCATTTCAAACAGCTTCTGGCTGTCTTTTTGTGGCTTTCCCCATTCGTGGTCGTGATAAGCCAGATAGCTAGGATCAGAGGTAACCCAATGACAGCGTGTTAATTCCATGGTTATAATTTCCTGTGCTGTTGGTTGAGAATTGATCATACTTTAACTGTATATACATACAAGTGAAATAGTCAGATGAGGATTTTTTTATTTCAGGGCCGAATTGAGCATTAATTCAGGGCTGTATATCTTAAGGTCAAAGGGTATACTGACCCACTTCCTTTTAAATTCATATGTATCGCGTGCGAATCCAACATGCAAAAGTTTGATACCAAAACCTTTCAGGGGCTGATCCTGACATTACAGGATTATTGGGCGCGCCAGGGCTGCACCATTGTCCAACCATTGGACATGGAAGTTGGCGCTGGTACTTCTCATCCAATCACTTGCTTGCGTGCACTTGGCCCGGAGCCAATAGCTGCGGCTTATGTGCAACCTTCCCGGCGTCCGACGGATGGCCGTTACGGTGAAAACCCTAACCGTTTACAACATTACTATCAGTTTCAGGTCATTATTAAGCCATCACCAGACAATATTCAGGAGTTATATCTGGGTTCTCTGAAGGAACTAGGATTAGACCCAACGGTTCATGATATCCGTTTTGTCGAAGATAACTGGGAAAACCCAACCTTGGGTGCTTGGGGACTGGGTTGGGAAGTGTGGCTTAACGGGATGGAAGTGACTCAGTTTACTTACTTCCAACAGGTAGGTGGCCTTGAATGTAAACCCGTCACCGGCGAGATCACTTACGGTCTTGAGCGTCTGGCAATGTATATCCAAGGCGTAGACAGTGTTTATGATCTGGTTTGGTGTGATGGCCTGCTGGGCAAAACCACTTATGGTGACATTTATCACCAAAATGAAGTGGAACAATCCACCTATAACTTTGAGCATGCGGATGTCGATTTCCTGTTTACCTGCTTCGAACAATATGAAAAAGAAGCTCAGGATTTGCTGGCGCTGGAAACACCACTGCCTTTGCCTGCTTATGAACGAATTCTCAAAGCCGGTCATACATTCAACTTATTGGATGCCCGTAAAGCTATCTCGGTGACTGAGCGTCAGCGTTATATCCTGCGTATCCGCACCCTGACCAAAGCTGTTGCAGAAGCGTATTATGCCTCCCGTGAGGCGTTGGGTTTCCCTATGTGTAAAAAGAATCAGAACTAAGAGGCTGTCATGACTCAACAGACTTTCCTGGTGGAAATCGGCACAGAAGAGTTGCCGCCGAAGGCTCTTCGTTCATTGGCTGAAGCATTTGCCGCTAATTTTGCGGCGGAGTTAGATAACGCGGATTTGGCGCATGGTGAGGTGAGCTGGTTTGCAGCCCCGCGCCGTTTGGCACTGAAAGTTGTTAATTTGGATGAAGCTCAGGCCGACCGTGAAGTCGAAAAGCGCGGTCCGGCGATTGCTCAGGCATTCGATGCCGAGGGTAAACCGACAAAAGCGGCAGAAGGTTGGGCTCGTGGTTGTGGTATTACGACGGCTCAGGCTGAACGGTTGGTAACAGATAAAGGTGAATGGTTACTGTATCGTGCGCTGGTTAAAGGCCGCAGTGTCAAAGAGTTGTTGGCGAATATGGTCAACCATGCACTGAGTAAGTTGCCAATTCCTAAACTGATGCGTTGGAGCGATAAAGAGACTCAGTTTGTTCGCCCGGTTCATACCGTTACCATGTTGTTTGGTAATGAATTGATTGAGGGAGAAATTCTGGGAATTAAATCCGCTCGTGTCATTCGTGGTCACCGTTTTATGGGTGAATCTGAGTTTACGATTGATAACGCGGAACAGTATCCAGAGATTTTGCAACAACGCGGTAAAGTGATTGCAGATTATACAATCCGTAAAGCGCTGATTAAGCAGGATGTAGAACAGGCGGCGATTAAATTGGGTGGCGTTGCTGATATCAGTGACAGTCTGCTGGAAGAAGTCACTTCTCTGGTTGAATGGCCGGTGGTACTGACGGCGAAATTTGAAGAGAAATTCCTTGATGTGCCCGCTGAAGCATTGGTTTACACCATGAAAGGTGATCAAAAATACTTCCCGGTTTACGACAATGCTGGCAAGTTGATGGCGAACTTTATTTTTGTTACCAACATTGAATCTTCTGATCCACAGCAAATTATTTCTGGTAACGAAAAGGTGGTTCGTCCACGCTTGGCTGACGCAGAATTCTTCTTTAAGACGGATCGTAAACAGCGTCTGGAAGATAATCTACCTCGGTTAGAAACGGTTCTATTCCAGAAACAGCTTGGTACTTTGCGTGATAAAACGGATCGTATTCAGGCGCTGGCTGGTTGGATTGCAGGGCAGATCGGCGCTGATGTTAATCATGCTACCCGTGCGGGCCTGTTGTCTAAATGTGACCTGATGACCAACATGGTATTTGAGTTCACCGATACGCAGGGTGTGATGGGGATGCATTACGCCCGTCATGACGGTGAAGCGGAAGAGGTTGCTCTGGCACTGAATGAGCAGTATCAACCGCGTTTTGCCGGTGATGAATTGCCTTCTTCTGGTGTTTCTTGTGCATTAGCCATTGCGGACAAAATGGATACTCTGGCGGGTATTTTTGGCATTGGTCAGCATCCAAAAGGCGATAAAGACCCGTTTGCGCTGCGTCGTGCTGCGCTGGGTGCTTTGCGTATTATCGTTGAGAAAAAACTGCCGCTGGATTTGCAGGCACTGACAGAAGAAGCGGTTCGTTTGTATGGTGACAAGCTGACGAATACCAAAGTCACAGATGACGTGGTGGAGTTTATGCTTGGCCGTTTCCGTGCTTGGTATCAGGAACAAGGTTACAGCATTGATACCATTCAAGCTGTGCTGGCCCGCCGCCCAACCCAACCCGCTGATTTCGATGCCCGCGTTAAGGCGGTGACTCACTTCCGTACCTTGGATGAAGCCGCAGCGTTGGCAGCTGCGAATAAGCGCGTTTCTAACATTCTGGCGAAGTCAGAGGAGACGTTGAATGAGAAAGTCAGTGCTTCTGTGCTGAAAGCGCCTGAAGAAGTGAAACTGACAACGCATTTGGTGGTTTTACAAGATAAGTTGACGCCTTTGTTTGCTGAAGGATGCTATCAGGAAGCTCTGGTTGAGTTAGCCTCTTTGCGTGAAGTTGTTGATGCTTTCTTTGACAATGTGATGGTGATGGATGAAGACCAGCAGGTGCGAGTGAATCGCTTAACTTTGTTAAGTGAATTGCGTGAGTTATTCCTGAAAGTTGCGGATATTTCGTTACTGCAATAATAACCTGAAATAGTCAATTCCGGCTGTTGTGAGATGCAATGGCCGGAATCTAATTGCTCTGGTGGATATCACCTTGACGAAAGTTGCGAAGGAAAAGGTATTTTGGCTAAGAGCGATTGCGGTGAAGATATTCATCAGACAAAGGATGCTGATGGTTTATTCGAGCAGCTTGGTATCTGATGAGTTAGCCAAAATATTCAGGTTAAGGAAGGAAAAGAAAAGTTCAAAATAGCTTAGTAGCCACGACATGGCTTTTACGTATGACGTATTTTTTGTAAAAACTGTGTGAGAGTGCGACATAACGGCATTCACGCTGTTTTTATCAGCAACTAACCCATGATTATCAAAAAGGTATTGACGGCCTGTAACGAGCGCAGTAAGATTCGCCTCGTTTTCGGCGAGTAGCGCAGCTTGGTAGCGCAACTGGTTTGGGACCAGTGGGTCGGAGGTTCGAATCCTCTCTCGCCGACCAGTTAATAGTTTGGGGATGTTGAATAAGTCCACAGACTTAAAAGAAAGTAGAAAAGCCTTACAGTTATCGCTGTAAGGCTTTTTGTCGTTATTGCTTTAAATTTGCCAGATTCCGTTTTGTGGATTATTTGTCTTTTTCATGGCTTTTTATTGCGGTCATTAAGATAGTCAATAATCGAATAACAAAGATTGATTTTCTTATAGGACATTTCTGTTCGGAGAATAATCGATAATTATCTAATTCATAATTATCGATTGGATAATTATTGAGATAAAATAACCTTATCTTTGGCTGAGTAATTAGGCTTGTATTTCGGCTGGCTCAGGAAAATATCCACCATTTTCCAGTGTTGACCGAATCATATTCTTTATTTCATCCTCTCCTAATTTTTCTCCCTCTTCATTTTCATAGTCTAATGTTAAAACAGCATTAACAAAGGGAGCGATATCAGCTTCTGATAAGTTTGTATTCCAGTTTAATGTGTTGGATGGGCCGCCTGGTTCTTCATTAATAAGTGTGACGATTTTTCCATAGAGATCTTGTGTAATAGTCCAGCGCATATCTGTACTGCTCCAGTACCATCTTCCCAGTAAAAAGTGATGCCAGAACTCTTCCCAGCTCTTATATTCTCGCTGAACGGTGTGAGTGATAATTTGTACAAAATTGTCTGCTTCTTCCCGACTCAGATATTCTGTACTGATACCATTGCAAATTAACTTGATATAACGGACGTAATCCCAGGCAAGAAAATTTACTGTTTGAATATTGTTTAAATTTTTACGAACAACTTCGGCCCGCCAGAGAAGTTCTTTAGCTTCTCCATCTTCATCATCTTCTTTTTGAATATCTTTCTTTATTTGCTCATAGTCTGATTCGGATATGTCAGAGAAGAAATAGACTTCTTGGCGGAATTTATGCCGATGACCATTAGTTAATAAATGAAATAATTGAGCAATCAGGCTTTCTCTGTCATTAATACCCCAGGCAGTCTGAAGTGAGCCTGCATCTTTGCTGCCGGGAATAATAATCGGATCATTACAGGGATATTCTTCAACAGCAGCATAGGGAGTTCCCAGTGTATAAGCCCAGTCTTTGGGTTCAAATTTTGGTAATTTGCCGGATGCTCGACTTTGGTATTCATTTCTCAAATTATTAAGGATTTTTCTCTCAACAATTGATTTCATAATGATAACAGCGAAGATAATAAAGAGAATAATAGAAACAATGGTAACTAAAGTATAGTGATACCATCTCCAATCTGAGAATAAATCTGAAAGCATGATTATGGCTATTCCTTATTTAATATAAAAAACGTGTTATTTGTATGAGTTAGTTAAATAGGTAACTTGTATTAGTCTCGATATAATGTAATACGATGTCCTTAAAAGATAAGATACCGGTGACGATATGGGTATTGGGTATTTAAATAAAATGAAAAAGTAACTCATTTTTTACATATTAACAATTTTATCATTAAATATAAAGCCTAATTATTAAATTTATATTAAGAAATTAATTATATTTCCAGAGCATCGATAAGAATGTAGGAGTTTCACTTAGTATGTTTACTGTTATTAGGAATTAATGAGTTAATACCCAATAGATTTCAAGTTGCAGGGCGGCGGCAAGTGAGCGCATCCCCAGGAGCATAGATAACTCTGTGACTGGGGTAAGTGAACGCAGCCAACAAAGCAGCAGCTTGAAAGATGAAGGGTAAATAAGGCGGTATTGATGCTCTGCTTAATTACAATTGCTGGATTTTTAATTTTAAAAACTGGATTAAGGATTAGGTAACATTTCCCAGGAACTACTTTGGGTTACGTGGTCAGGTTTGGCTGTTTGGATATTATCTGTTTGCTGGTAATATCATTAATAAAATGGGGGCCGCCAGAAGTTATAAAATTAAATAAACCACTAACAGGTTTTTATATTGATTGACATGATGAGTATTACACTTATTTGATTCACTTTTCAGGTGCCAATTTTATTCGGCATACAATATTTTGTGCCAGTTTTTACCTTTCCTACTGAAACAATCGTTTACTATTTAAGCATTTAACCGCAAATTTTGCGTATGGGCTAATAGTTACTCATGCTATAACCATCACCTTATTATGGT
Source organism: Photorhabdus heterorhabditis (assembly GCF_001280945.1). Taxonomy (NCBI): domain Bacteria; kingdom Pseudomonadati; phylum Pseudomonadota; class Gammaproteobacteria; order Enterobacterales; family Morganellaceae; genus Photorhabdus; species Photorhabdus heterorhabditis. The sequence goes on from NZ_LJCS01000035.1 coordinate 20,437, forward strand.
TTTTTTGGCTGCAAAATGTGCATTGTGTCATGTTTTTGTGCTAATTATGTTAATAATAGGTTTCCTTTGTGTTTTCCTGTTGCTTATGACATCTGTTGAGATCTTATTGACGCAAGAGACAACAGTTGTTTAATTGATAAGCTGAAAATAATAAAAAACCCCAAACAGCACAGTTCCTGAAACAAAATCTAGGTTCTTGCTGTACACAACAACATCACAAATGGAGTGCAAGAGAATGACAACTTCCTCTAAAAAGACAGGGTTATTGAAGCTAGGGATCAGCGTAATTGCATTGGCCGTCACTGCCAGCGTTCAGGCAAAAACATTGGTTTACTGCTCTGAAGGCTCACCAGAAGGATTTAACCCACAACTGTTCACGGCGGGTACAACTTATGATGCCAGTTCAAGACCACTGTATAACCGTTTGGTTGATTTCAAAACAGGTAAAACGGAAATTATCCCGAGTCTGGCTGAAAAATGGGATGTTAGTGATGACGGTAAAGTTTACACTTTTCATCTGCGCAAAGGCGTTAAGTGGCACGATAACAAAGAGTTCAAACCAAGCCGAGAGTTCAATGCTGATGATGTGATCTACACTTTCATGCGGCAAAAAGATGCAAATCACCCATACCACAAGGTGTCAGGCGGCAGCTATGAGTATTTTATTGGTATGGGTATGGGTGAGATGATCAATAAGGTTGAAAAAATAGACGATTATACTGTCCGAATTGAACTTAGCCGCCCGGAAGCGCCATTCCTGGCTGACTTAGGAATGGATTTCGCTTCTATTCTGTCCGCAGAATATGCTGATAAGATGATGAAAGCCGGTACGCCGGAGAAAGTCGATCTGAATCCAATTGGTACAGGCCCGTTCAAGTTGCTGCAATATCAGAAAGATTCTCGCATTCTGTATAAAGCCTTCAAAGAATACTGGGGAGATAAAGCCAAAGTTGACCGGTTAGTTTTCTCTATTACTCCTGATGCATCCGTTCGCTATGCAAAATTACAGAAAAATGAATGTCAGATCATGCCCTATCCAAATCCAGCGGATATTGCCCGCATGAAGAAGGATAAAGATATCGTCTTGATGGAAAAGCCTGGTCTGAATGTCGGTTATGTTTCTTTCAACGTCACCAAAAAGCCACTGGATAATGTCAAAGTTCGCCAGGCGCTGGCAATGGCTGTCAATAAAGACGCTATCATTGATGCGGTTTATCAGGGCGCTGGTCAGAAAGCCAAAAACCTGATCCCACCAACCATGTGGAGTTACGACAATGCTCTTAAAGATTACTCGTACTCTCCGGAAAAAGCGAAGCAGTTACTGAAAGAAGCAGGGATGAGTGATGGTTTTGCTATCGATTTGTGGGCAATGCCAGTACAACGACCATATAACCCGAATGCTCGCCGCATGGCTGAAATGGTTCAAGCTGACTGGGCGAAAATTGGTGTTAAGGCCAAAATTGTCAGCTATGAATGGGGTGAATACTTAAAACGGGCTAAAGATGGCGAACATCAGATTGTGATGATGGGTTGGACGGGGGACAATGGCGACCCAGATAACTTCTTCGCAACGTTGTTTAGCTGCGCAGCCAAAGAACGAGGTTCCAACTACTCTAAATGGTGTTACAAGCCGTTTGAAGATGTCATTCAGCCAGCACGGATCGCTTCTGAGCATGCTAAACGCGTTGAGCTTTATAAACAGGCTCAGGCTGTAATGCACGAGCAGGTTCCGGCGCTGATTATCGCTCACTCCACGGTTTATGAACCGGTACGTAAAGAGGTGAAAGGTTATGTCGTTGATCCTCTGGGCAGGCATATTTTCAGCAACGTATCTCTTGAATAATCTTATTTTTACTCGGTTGTGATAGGCCATCTTCCTGATTTTTTTACGGAGATGGCGGCTTTTCCCCGACTATCCGTTATCGCCGGGGAAAGGCTGACAAACAAGTAGAGGCAGGAAGTTCATTGAGTTGTGAGCGAAAGGGGGAAAGTCCTCCCCCTTATCAAGCCAAGCGGCCTGAGAGCTGTAACCGGCATTTAAAAAAAGAGAGTTCGGGATATGTTGCAGTTCATACTCCGACGTCTGGGGTTAGTGATCCCAACGTTTATCGGCATTACTTTGCTGACTTTTGCTTTTGTCCATATGATTCCCGGAGACCCGGTGACTATTATGGCTGGGGAACGTGGAATATCTGCTGAGCGCCATGCTCAACTAATGGCTGAAATGGGGTTGGATAAACCACTCTGGCAGCAGTACTTTCATTATGTAAACGGTGTATTACACGGAGATCTTGGCATCTCCCTAAAAAGTCGCATCTCTGTGTGGGAAGAATTTGTTCCCCGTTTCAAAGCAACCCTCGAACTGGGAATATGCGCCATGTTGTTCGCTATTGCTGTAGGTATTCCAGTTGGAGTACTGGCGGCAGTCAAGCGTGGATCGGTTTTTGATCATACTGCGATAGGGCTTTCCCTAACCGGATATTCTATGCCGATCTTCTGGTGGGGGATCATGTTGATCATGCTGGTTTCTGTCCAGTTGGATCTGACTCCGGTATCCGGGAGGATAAGCGATATCGTTTTCCTTGATGACAGCAATCCGCTGACGGGTTTTATGCTGATTGATACCCTTATCTGGGGGGAAGAAGGTGATTTCAAAGATGCCATGATGCACATGATCTTGCCTGCTGTTGTCTTAGGGACGATTCCACTGGCGGTCATTGTTCGTATGACCCGTTCTTCTATGTTGGAAGTGCTGGGTGAGGATTATATCCGTACTGCACGCGCCAAAGGCTTAAGTCGTATCCGAGTGATTGTGGTTCATGCCCTGCGCAATGCGTTGCTACCAGTTGTGACCGTTATAGGCTTGCAGGTGGGTATTATGCTGGCGGGGGCAATCCTGACTGAAACCATCTTCTCCTGGCCGGGGCTTGGGCGCTGGTTGATTGATGCCCTTCAACGCCGTGATTATCCGGTGGTGCAGGGTGGCGTATTGCTGGTGGCGCTCATGATCATTTTGGTGAATCTGGTGGTTGACGTGTTGTATGGCATTGTTAACCCACGTATCCGTCATAAGAAATAGGGGGGCACATTATGTCTCAAGTGACTGAGCCTGTAGCAAACAATGCGCCTAAGATTATGACGCCGATACAGGAGTTCTGGTATTACTTTAAGCGCAATAAAGGGGCGGTTGTTGGCCTGGTTTATATTGTCCTGATGTTATTGATTGCGCTGTTGGCGGGGGTACTTGCTCCGCATGGTGCAGCTGAGCAGTTCCGTGATTCCTTGCTGACGCCACCGGTGTGGCAAGAAGGAGGAAGCTGGCAGTTTATTCTGGGTACTGATGATGTAGGGCGTGATTTACTTTCACGTCTGATGTATGGCGCCCGGCTGTCATTGCTGGTGGGGTGTCTGGTTGTGGTGTTATCCCTGCTTATGGGGGTGATGCTGGGCGTATTGGCGGGTTATTTCGGTGGTGTGGTGGATATTATCATCATGCGTATCGTTGATATTATGCTGGCACTGCCAAGCTTGCTGCTGGCTCTGGTGTTGGTAGCAATATTTGGCCCATCAATTGTCAATGCTTCGCTGGCGCTGACTTTTGTCGCTCTGCCACATTACATCCGTTTAACCCGCGCTGCGGTGCTGGTGGAAGTTAATCGCGATTATGTCATGGCTTCACAAGTCGCGGGTGCCAGTTCCACGCGCCAGATGTTTGTCAATATTTTGCCTAACTGTCTGGCACCGTTGATTGTGCAGGCTTCTCTGGGGTTTTCTAATGCCATTCTCGATATGGCTGCTTTGGGTTTTCTGGGGATGGGGGCACAGCCACCCACGCCGGAATGGGGAACGATGCTGTCTGATGTATTGCAGTTTGCACAAAGTGCCTGGTGGGTGGTGACATTCCCAGGATTGGCAATTCTGCTGACAGTGTTGGCATTTAACCTGATGGGTGACGGTTTGCGTGATGCACTTGATCCTAAACTCAAGCAGTAGCGAGGTAGCGAAATGGCACTGTTAAATGTAGAAAAATTATCGGTTCACTTCGGTGATGAAGAGGCACCATTCCGCGCCGTTGACCGCATCAGTTACCGTGTTGAACAGGGTCAGGTTGTCGGGATTGTTGGAGAATCCGGCTCTGGTAAATCAGTCAGTTCATTGGCGGTGATGGGGTTGATTGATTATCCGGGTAGGGTGATGGCGGACAAACTGGAATTTAACCAGCGTGATTTAACCAAAATCTCCGAGAAAGAGCGCCGCCAATTGGTCGGTGCGGAAGTGGCAATGATCTTTCAGGACCCGATGACCAGTCTGAATCCCTGCTATACCGTTGGGTATCAGATTATGGAGGCGCTGAAAGTACATCAGGGTGGAAACCGTCGTACCCGCCGTCAGCGGTCGATTGATTTGCTGACATTGGTTGGTATTCCTGATCCTGCATCGCGTCTGGATGTTTATCCGCATCAGTTATCTGGTGGTATGAGTCAACGGGTCATGATCGCAATGGCGATTGCTTGCCGACCAAAATTACTGATTGCTGATGAACCGACAACCGCTTTAGATGTCACCATTCAGGCGCAAGTTATTGAACTGTTGTTGGAGTTACAACAACGGGAAAATATGGCGCTGGTACTAATCACCCATGACTTGGCATTGGTTGCGGAAGCGGCTCATCATATTATCGTGATGTATGCTGGGCAGGTTGTGGAATCCGGCAAGGCATCGGAAATCTTTCGGGCGCCACGCCATCCGTATACTCAGGCGCTGCTCAGAGCATTACCTGAATTTGCCACGGATAAATCCCGTCTTGCCTCTTTACCGGGCGTTGTGCCGGGGAAATATGACCGGCCTATCGGTTGCCTGCTGAATCCTCGTTGCCCATATGCTAGTGACTATTGTCGTCAAGCGGAGCCGGAATTAAAAACGGTAGGAGAACGCCAGGTGAAATGCCATATGCCGCTGGATGATGCGGGGAGGCCAACGATATGAGTGAACAGACTTATCAGGAACGGGAAACATCGACAGCGCTGTTATTAAAGGCGATAGAACTGAAAAAATATTACCCAATCAAAGGGGGACTTTTTTCACCTATCCGTACCGTAAAAGCGTTGGATGGTGTCTCTTTCGAACTGGAGAAGGGAAAAACGCTGGCAGTTGTTGGTGAATCTGGTTGTGGTAAATCCACGCTAGGGCGGCTGCTGACGATGATTGAAAAGCCGACAGAGGGTGAGCTTTATTATCAGGGACAGGATTTACTGGTACCAAATAAGGAAGCTGAAAAGTTACGTCGCCAGAAAATTCAGATTGTGTTCCAAAATCCTTATGGTTCACTCAATCCACGTAAGAAAGTTGGGCAGATCCTGGAGGAGCCACTGCTGATCAATACCAAGCTGAGTGCACATGAGCGTAAAGAGAAGGTATTGCAGATGATGGAGAAAGTGGGGCTGAAAACCGAACACTACAGCCGTTATCCACACATGTTTTCTGGTGGTCAGCGTCAGCGAATTGCGATTGCCCGTGGGCTGATGTTGAATCCAGATGTAGTCATTGCAGATGAGCCAGTTTCTGCGCTGGATGTATCGGTGCGGGCGCAGGTATTAAATTTGATGATGGACTTGCAGCAAGATTTGGGACTGTCTTATGTCTTTATTTCTCATGATTTATCTGTGGTCGAGCATATCGCTGATGAAGTGATGGTGATGTACCTTGGTCGCTGTGTGGAAAAAGGCAGTAAGGAGATGATCTTCAGTAACCCACGTCACCCCTATACGCAAGCGTTATTATCAGCAACGCCAAGGCTGAATCCTGAATTACGCCGTGAACGGATAAAACTGACCGGTGAATTGCCAAGCCCAATGAATCCACCACCCGGTTGTGCATTTGCGGCCCGCTGTCGCCGGGCACTTAGCGTTTGTACTCAGTTGCAACCAAAACTGAATCAACATGGTGATCAACTGATTGCTTGTTTTGCGGTTGATCAGGATGAAAATGTTGCTGTGGAATAATGGTTTGGTAAGGATTTAATAAAATATTTTTGGTGATAATGGGTTAGCCATTATCACCATATAAATATTTGTTTGTATTTCTAATAGTTACAGATAGCTACCAAAGGTAATTATTTCTGAAAAATAACGACTTAGATCAGTGAAACAGGGATCGTTAGCGATAAAATCAAGTATACTCAGTTCCATTGAGGGCATGTTATAACTGCAATATCCCATAGGCATTGGTTTGAGTGAAAATGAAATTGCGCGTCAAACGTTCGTTAACCATTAAACAGATGGCGGCAGTGACTGGCGTCACGTTGGTGACCATTGCTATTTTTATTGCTATTCAGTTATGCCATCTTATACAGCAACGTAAAGATGATTATATCAGCCAGCTTAATAATGCAGCGGTTCAGGTGCAGGCACCGTTAACAGAAGCACTGCTCAGTTCTGATCTCAGTAAAGCAAAAGAGTTGCTGATAGGGCTACGTACAGCGGGTATTTTAGGGCGGGCAGATGTGGTGTTACCGGAGGATATCCGGGTGATACGATTGAATTTTGCCACCCATCGCCCGATTCCCGAACTGGCTAAACGTGTTTTTGGGATACCGGTTGAAGTGAGCATTCCTCTTTATGCGTATGGCTCAGTACCAGCAAATGCCAAACCGTTGGGACATTTAATTCTGCAAGTGGATTCCAATCGGGTATATCGTTTTGCTATTAACACATTAGCACTGATGCTGACAGCTTATTTATTGCTAGCGCTTATTCTTACGGTATCAATAAGCTGGTGTATCAACCGGATTATTGTGCACCCATTGCGCGACATTGCACGGGATCTTAATAACGATCAACCACCGGAGCCAATGACTTGCCCTAAACACCATCAGGATGATGAGCTGGGCCTGCTGATCAGGGGATATAATCGTCAATTTGATAAGCATAAATTTCCGTCATCAAGAAACCATTCGGGGCGGTTTGAGGTCTAATCTTCAATTTATAATCCTGACAGGATCTCGCCTGCTAAAATTCAGGTTTTTGCTTTTTCTACCGATTGTTATTGATCAAGGGGAGCCTCTTCCATTTATCAATAGAAGGCTAAAACCAAGGATAGACATCTATAGGGGCTTACATGCAGGGTACGAAAATTCGTTATTTTATTGGTGGGATAATACTGGTCGTTGCAGGCCAGACGCAGGCAGAAGTCCTGCAACCTGACCCTGCCTGGAAACAGGGTAAGCTGGAGAACGGTTTTAACTGGCAAATTTTACAGACACCACAACGTCCTAATGACAGAATACAGTTGCGTTTGGTCGTGAAAACAGGTTCGCTAGCGGAGAAAACTCAGCAAACAGGTTATACCTGGCTGATTCCTAAAGTCGCTCTGTTCAGTAGTAAAAGTTTATCTTCTGCCAAACTGGAACAGCTATGGAACAGTGCCATTGATCCGAAATATCCGCTGCCTCCTGCTATTGTTTCATATGATTTCACCCTCTATAGCTTGAGCTTGCCACATAACCGCCCTGAATTACTGAAAAGTGCGTTAAGTTGGTTGGCTGATGCTGCGGGTAAAACGGCGTTTACGCCAGAAACCTTACAACATGCTATGAAAATGGCCAATACATCGGTAGCAACTTATCCACCGGATATACAGGACCCGGTATGGCGTAGACGCCTGAAAGGTTCAACCTTGTTAGGGCATGATCCAGCTCAGAGCGCTGCTCACCCTGTTGATTTAGATAAACTTAAGCAGTTTTACCGGCAGTGGTATACCCCTGATATGATGACGCTGTATGTCGCGGGCCACGTGGATAGCCGTACTCTACCGGAAAATATCGGCCAGGCGTTTTCATCATTGAAAGGCAAACGTCATACTCCAGCGACTGTTGCAACATTGTCACCCATGAAACCGGAGACAATCGGGATCATTAGCGATAAAAATAAAGGAGATACCTTATCCCTGATTTGGGATCTTAACTGGCAGCCGATTAATGATTCACAAGTGCTTAGCCATTATTGGATTAGTGATATTACCCGAGAGGCACTTTATCGCTACCTGCAACTGGGGCTTGAGAAAAAAAATGATAAGGCGCTGAAATTGGGATTGGACTGCAAAGTTCAGTATCAGCGTGCGAGTTGCGCTCTGAATCTCAATACTACGGCAGGTAATCTAAAGCCAGCAATGGAATATCTGGCGGCTGAATTAGTGACATTGCGTGATAAAGGATTACCGCAAGGGCAGTTTGATGAGTTGTATACGCAGAAACAGACACAGCTCAAGCAACTATTTGCCATGTACGGCCATACCAGCACGGATATTCTGATTAATCAGCGCCTTTTATCCCAACAAAGTAATGTTGTGGATATTGCTCCTGAACAGTACCAGAGTTTGAGGCAAGCCTTTTTGGCTTCCTTGACACCTGAAATGCTTAACCATGAACTAAAATATATCCTTTCGCAAGAAGTCGCGTTTGTTCTAATTCAGCCAAAAGGGGAGACAGAGATGGATGTGAACCAGTTAAGAGATAACTTTGATCAGATAATGTTGCCTGCATCGCATAAGGTTGATCCTCCGGCACAACCGCCGGAATCCAAACCGGAAGCAAAGGCTTCTTGAAAGATAACAGGTATACCTTTCCTACAGAATAAATAGGGTCATAGCACGCTCTTCTGCTTATTTTAAGCAGAAGAGCGGAGTGGCTAAAAAAATCAAACTAGTCCAACAAATACGGATATAAATAATGGCGCTAACAACGTTAGTACAAATCCACTTGCGATTGCATATTTAATATCCTCATTAGTACAATTTTCTTTAATAAATGGTAAAGCTGAGTCTAATGCTGCTGCACCAGATATCCCTATTGCGCCTTGAGGATAACTTTTCCCAAGAAAATAAAGGAAGAATATACTAAATATTTCTCTAAATAGATCAGTCATGAAAGACAAAGATCCATAATGAGGATTTGTCATTGATGTCACCATAGGTCCAGATAATGAAAACCACCCATATCCACTCGATATTAACATAGACTCACTGATAGAATAGTCAGTCAACATAGAAAACATCAGCGCGCCAATAACAGTACCAGCGATAGTGAAAATAGGGATTTTAATGTGATTAATTTTTATATCCTTAAAACTAAAATTAACCAAATCTAACCCTACAAGTAATATCAACGTGTATAACGCATAATTACTCGAGATATTGTATTCTGCTAAGGATAAATTTGTAAACTTATAAACTAAAACGCCTAAGCAGAAAAACATTATAGCTTTAAAACACCCAATAAATGGATCTAAGAATGATTGCTTCCCTTTTTTTTCAATCTGGCAAAGTTTTCTTTTAAATAATATCAAGAATGTTGATATTGATATTAAAGAAGATAACACTATGGATTCAATGATAATTGATGTTCCCAGGTTACTATTTATGAAAACTTCACCTAATTCAATTCCCATCATAAAAAGTAGAAGCATAACTATCATAGTTATACTTCCTACTAACTTTGCCTTGATATTTTCCTTGATTAATTTACCAAGAAAGAAACCTAGAGCCAGTAAAAAACAGATAATAAGAATTGAAGTGATTGACTCCTTCATTATATATCCTGTTTAGTCATTGAGAAGTCTATAAGGATCATGCTCCTTTCTGACTCGCCACCATCTTCTTTTAACGTAATATGAGAGATATAATGGCTGACTAATTCGTCGCATACCGCGAAACTCTCTAGGAAATTTTCTAATGTAAACTGACTGATTATTTCGTCGTTACTAACCTCTTCTATTTTTTTATTCCTAGCTGAAACTTTTCCTATATAATTTATTCCGCCATCGATATTTTCACTTCTATTTATTAAATGAGCAAACGTAAAAGGCTCACCGTCTTGGTGGAAACAATCAGGAGAACTAAATCCGGGTAGCTTATTATCCGAACACTTTACCTTAACAAAGTGTATTCCAACATATATGGGTAGATATTGCTCACTTAGCCCAAATGTATTCTTAAAATCATCAAGAATTATATTCTCTAATAGTGCATTATTTTTTACTTCATCACTTAATGCTCTAAAATATCTCATGTTTTTATGTTCTGGATTGTTACTTCCTTGATCATAACCAGATAAATTATTGCCGTTATCATCCTTTACTGTTGGTAACCAATACAACTTGGGTTCTTTTAACCATGGAATAATGATGGCATTTCCATACCGACGGAATCGGGAAACTTCGGCAGGAGCATAAGTGTCGGGTTCCAATTTACTGAATTCATTTAATAAGTTACTTTTATCTTTCTCTGAATACTCCAGATTTAGTTGATAATGGGAGAAGCCTACAGATTTTAAGTTATTCTTAGCCATATTATTAAAAAAATTTATGTTTTATTGTAATGTGATGATATCAAAAATGAATATTATGTCTATAATTATTTTAATTTTAAATTAACAAATACATAACTAAAAATGAAGCAATAAACGGAGGGGAAATCGCTAAAAACTTAGTAGATTTACTAATGCTTATTTGATGTCTGTAACTTAATTAGTCACATAAAGAAAGGGTTACATCACAATGACGTCAATGAGGACTCTTTGACGATAGGATATGCAGAAGAACAAGCCCATCCTGGAAAAAATTCTGGCATAATAAATAAACAGGCATAGAGCTATCTCATTGAATTATTGGAATAACTAATAAGATCACAAAACTCTATGCCTGCCTCGTTTTACGAGGATACCTTAGCGGAAATACCGCCTTTATCATACTAAAGTCGAGCTATTTTTTAGCTGCGGCTCTAAGTTCAGTCACATTCTGACCGCCGATTCCCCAGTTATCCGTTTCGACTTCATCAATGATAACAAAGGTTGTTGCAGGATTTTTACCCAATACATCGACCAGTAACTGAGTCGCTCCTTCAATCAATTGCTTCTTTTGTTCTGCTGTAGCACCTTCACGGGTAATTCTGATATTAACAAATGGCATAAACAGCTCCTTTCATGAGTTATTATTGGCAGATGAGATCTGCCAGGACACACTTATTCGGTATTTTTATCTTGATTATTATCTGCGGTGGCTATCCAGGCAGCGCAGAATAACGTTAAACGGGCAAAGAGATAGAAAAATGTCATCAAACCAATAACAGAGCCGAATGCGGCACCAGAAGGGGAACTGGCGAGGCGTGGCAGTGTCATGGTCATAATATACTTAATCACTTCAAAGCCGATAGCTGCCATCAACGTCCCTTTCAACAGCGCCTTGCGTTCTGGCTGGTGGTGGGGTAACACCCAGAATAGCCACAGGAACAGCAAATAATTAGCTGCAATAGAAATTGCCAAGCCAATCAGGAACCAAGATGGCCGCAGCCACTCAATGCCACTTAATCCTAATATTTCGACGATAATTGCCTGTGCAGATCCAGCGATAGAGGTCAGCGACAGCGTGATAACCAGCGCTAATAGTAGCCCAATTAAAGAAATGGCATCACGAATATATTTAAAATAGATCTTCTTTTCGTCTTCTTGATTACGTACCCAAACAGGGTGAAATTGAGCGAGAATAGCTTGGCGTAAATTACTTACCCAGTTCACACCGGAATAAAGAGCAATGGCTAAACCGGTTAACCCCACCGTAGTACGTTGTTTAATTGCGGTATCGACACTATTTTTCAGCGTATTGGCGAGCGTCGGATCACTAATACTGTTTGCGATACCATTGATCAGTTTTGCCAGCAAATCGGGATTAGAGGCCAGAATAAAACCCGCAATGGCGAAAGAAAGCATCAGGATTGGGATAAGTGATAAAAATGAAAAATACGTTATTGCGGCGCCAAACTGATTACCCATCCGATCATGAAAGCGCAGCGTTGCACGAATAAAGTGAGCGACGACAGGAATATTGCGGATGTAATTTCCTACTCTGACCGTCAGAGAAAAGGCTTTTTTACCGTGATGAATTCCCTTCTCCAAAGGTGTTCTGGATAACCTTTCCGGCTGATGTGCTGCTATTTCCTGTTTTTCTGCATCCTTTGGCATGTATAGCCTCAATAGTTACTTTGAATAAATATGAGTGATCTCATAATGCCATATTTCTACGAGATTACTCTGTTGTCAAATGTGAGCTTTTATCCAAGTGATATGTTGTCTGCTTAACGGGGAGAATGTGGTCACGATAAACTTTCGGTAACGCTGATTTTCCAGACGGCAGTCGAGGATAAAAATTAACCTTTCATTTATTAATCATATAGGTGTAATATTAACCATTGAAACAATAACTCAGGAGGTAATTAATATGGCTATACCGGTTTATCTTTGGCTTCAAGACGATGGTGGTTCAGATATAAAAGGATCTGTAGACGTAATGAGCCGAGAAGGTAGCATTGAAGTGTTGGAACTTATGCATACTGTCGAGTTACCAACGGATGATATGACAGGAAAGATTACAGGGAAATGTGTGCATGGTGGATTTGCTTTTGAGAAAGAAATCGATTCATCGTCACCTTATTTATATATACCCAATAGATTTCAAGATGGATCGCGACGGCAAGGGAGCGAATCCCCGGGAGCATAGATAACTATGTGACCGGGGTGAGTGAGTGCAGCCAACAAAGAGGCAACTTGAAAGATAACAGGTATAAAGCATTAAGTATAGGGCAAACCTTAAAGAAGGCTGAGTTTAGATTCTATAAGATAGATGACTCTGGTAAAGAAAAGGAGTATTTCAAAATTATATTGGAAAACGTTAGAGTTTCTTCTATTGCTACATTCATGCATGATATTAAAAATGGTGTTTTTGAAAAACACACCCATCATGAGTATATTGATTTAAGCTATGAAAAAATAACGTGGCATTACATTGATGGAAATATCATTCATTCAGATAGTTTGGTTGAGAGGGGATAAATATGTGGGTATTTCAGGTTAATTCGGGCAAGCTATATCATGATGGAACCTTCATTGCTAAAGGATATTCTGGTGCTGTTGGATTTAAAAATAATACAGACAATGAATGTATTCCCTTCAAAGGACCTCTGCCTCACGGAAGTTACAAGATAGGTGCCCCTCATTACAGTGTGAAAACAAAAGCTTATACTTTATCTTTATACCCGAATAGCAGCAATAGTATGTGTGGAAGGGATGCTTTTAAAATTCATGGTGACAACAGGAAACATCCTGGAACAGGCTCTGACGGTTGTATTGTTCTTAGTTTATCCATCAGGAAACAAATATGGTGCAGTGGCGATCACGATTTAACGGTCGAATAATATTAATGTCTGTGACTATGTTGTCACTGTCAATATCTGCTATTGCAGCGGGACCTGATTGCTCAGATATAAACGGATGGGCAACCCAGCTTACTGCGAATAGTTTGGATGACTTTGGGATTGATAGACATAATATCGATTTCGATAAAACGCAAACATCATTAATTCTTTCTGAGAAATTAAATGAAAGTGAAGTAGCTATTATTTTACAACGTGAAATAGCTAAGGCTGAAAGGGGCAAAGTACTGAATGATAAACATGAGTTTGATGATATTTATTTATCTCAGCCGATTTATAGGCAAATGTATCATGTAACATTTACCAACAAATCTAGGGGTAGACTCAGTTTCATAACAACGACTTTAGCTTCAGATGATGAATGTTCTATTGGTATAGAGAATATTTACCAAATTTTAAAGGAAATAAAAAAATATTGATGCTGGCTTTATTTAAAAGCCACCTTCATCAAGGTGGCTTATTATCTTATGATTTGATATATAAAATATTTGCATTGGATGGTCAACTGTTAAAGATGGTTTGCCTTGCTCATCTGCTGAAAAGAATATGAGTTATGAAATATCAACGGCAATAAAAAGATCCTTCCTTGGAAGGATCTTTTATAAAAGAAAAAATTATTGAGACTTATGGTTAATTATTTCACCATGAGTTATGCCATTTTCTGTCTCATTACTATAGGTTTTCACCAAAGGTATTTTGCCGGACAATACACCTTCCTGAACGGCTTTGACTATTCCGCTAACAGAATCAGGTAATGCAACGTTACCTCCTTTACCATTGTCATAACCTGTGACAGATTGTTGCTCTACATTTTGGGTATTAAGAATGACATTGCCTTTCTCGCTACTAATCTGCCCGCCGATCAAATGTGTATTTCCTTTTACCTCCAGATTAACGCCCTGATGACCGGAAATAACGGATTGTTCGCTGACACTTTCCCGATCTTTGATATCGACATTGCCTTTGAATTTACCTGTAACACCATTAATACCTTTAATGTTATTGATAGTGTTAAATGCGGAGGTTAGCCTTTCCTGCAATCCTTTCTGTTGTGGCTCTTCTGTTGGGGTTTTAGCTGGATCGTCTTTTGATACATCATCTTTAGACGAATCATCCAAAGACGTATTATCTTTCGTTACCTCATCTTTAGGTGCGTCGTCACTTTTTACTTTGGATTCTTTCGCGTAATTAAGACCCGCATCAACACCGACATTCAATCCATGTTCAGTGTCTTTACGGCTTTCGACCCGCAAGTCACCGCCAATGTTACCTGTTACGTGATCTGCGTCTATCCGTGCTCCGCTAATTGTTGTATCACCGCCACTGTTGATGATGACATTTTCACCTTTGATATGGCTATTATGCTGAGTTGTTGCTTGCAAGCGATCAACGCCGGCTTTTAGTTCTCCGCCAAAGTTCTGCTTTGTGGTGGTAGTTGTACTGTCATCTTCCGCTTTTTTGATGGAGCTTGAATGACCACCGTTGCCTTTCAGATTGAATTCCCAACCATCGTTATTCACTCGATCCTGAGCTGATACCAACTCAACATTACCTTGTTTAGCATTCAGGTCGATCTGTTTACCTGTCACTGCCGAGCCTTTCAGCGTCAGGTTATTACCTGCTTCCAGTTTGACACCTTGCTGACCACCAATTTCACTCACCTGAGCTGTACTGCTATTTTTGCTATCTGTGTTGTAACCGCCGCCGAGACCGATGTGAAGATTCTCGCCTTCTGGGGAGTTTCCGCCTTTAGCAGAAGCTTCACCGTGATAACCGGTTGTGGTTTTCGTTGTGCTGTTGGTGGCATGATCAAACCGGATATCACCTCCAGCGTCTATATTGGTTTTGCCGGTGTCAGCCTTCAAAGAGGTACCTTGATATTCAGCATCCCTTGCGACACGGATATTAATGTCATTGGCTGCGGTAATCTGGCTGGTAACAGATTGGGTTGTGGAGGTGTAGCTGCTTTGGGTGCCGCCTTTACCTTTACCATTCGCGGAGATATCTTCGCCGGTTGTGGTATAAACCCGCAGGTCAGCATTGCCGCTGGTTTCACTGTGGCTGCTTTCGTGGCGATTCTGCGCTGCTTCACTGGTATGGTTGCCGGCTCCCAATGTAACGTTACCCTTGTCGGCGTGGTATTGAGTACCTTGATCATACAATTCGCCATGGGTTTTAATAACGACATGGCTGGCTTGAACCGATGTCACAACGGCTTCGGACTTTTTGTTCTCTGTCTGAATGCTACTGCCGTTGGCTGCCAGATCGGCTCCCAGATTGGGGGTACCTTTCTTGGTGAATGTGCCATCCAGCGCGGCTTTAGCAGGTTCTTTCACGGCTTTCTCAACTGGGCGGGTGACCGCGCTGTAATCTATATTGACGCCAATATCGGTGCCAACCTGTAGTTTACTGTTGGAATGGGATGCCGTATTGGTGACGGCCAAATTGCTGACTTTACCTGCCTCAGCAGTGTAAGTGCCATTAACTTTATGGTTTGTACCTTCCTGAACTAACTCACCATTGGCTTTAATATTCAGATCACCTGCGATCTGAGAACCAGAAACCACGGCGGAACTATTGGTATGAGCGCTGTTATTGCCTTCATAGCCACCGTGAATACCGGAACCGACTTTATCTATTCCTCCGGTGAGATAAACACCGACATGTTTTTTACTCTGAAACTTCTCTGCAGATTTTTTATCTTCCGCAGCTAACAGATGAACATTGGTGCCGGTAATCTTCGCATCACCCTGAGTTGTCACCAGATTGGAACCACTGAGGATAACGTCTTTATCCGTATCGATAGTGATACTTCCTCCGCTCAAGGTGGACGTTTTCTGGATTATCGTCTGATTTTTCTGATTGTTACTGGTATGTTCAATCCCCACGCCAGCACGATACTGCTTATCCGTCTTTTGTTGGAACTGACTTTGCAGATCTAAAGAGGTGTTTTGTTTATCAACCTGTTGCTGTTCGCCATAAGAGCGTACCTTAATATTACCGGATGTCTTTAAGTCGAGAGTGCCAGCACTTCTTACCTGACTGCCAACAACATTGAAATCTTCATCACCGAGTAATTTGAGATCAGCTTCAGAAACTAACTCACTGCCATGGGATTTCTGTTGTTTGTTGTTGGTTTTTTGTGAGCCATTGGTAATGTTGAATACGGTTCCCGTTCGCTCGTCAATGTTCTGATTAAGATGACTGACCGCATTATCGATCGTTAATTCGCCGCTATTGGCATGAACAAAAGCACCTTGAACCGCTTTGACTTTACTGCCGGTAATGGATATACCCTTTTGGCCTGACAGCAATAAACTTCCGTTGGCCGTCAGTTCAGAGGCATGGCTGGTTTCTTTCAACTCATTGTTGTCTTTATTATCACCACCGCCAATCCCGCCCCAATATTTCTTATCATCACGTACAGCATGACTATCAGCGATTTTCTGAACATTGATTTGCAGTTCTTGACCGGCATTCACGGTCATATTTTGACCTGCGTGAACTTTCGCGCCAAGAATGTCAACTTGGGTTCCTGCTTTAATATTAAGATCAGTTCCTGCTTGTAATTCGCTGGCGATCAAACGCTGAGTTTGTTTACTTTCTTCCCAACCTCCTGTCTGCAATTTAGCTGTGTGATTTTTCTTATAACCTGTTTCTGCGGTTTTTTCTGTTTCAGTCAGACCGGCAATTTGGACACCTTTTTCCGCGGTAATAGTCAGTTTATCCCCGGCATCTATTTTGCTACCCAGGATCTTAACGTCACCTTCTGTCGCGTTTAAAGCCACACTTTTTTTCGCCTGAATATTGTTTCTTTCCTGATGCCGTTTTTCACTCTCTTGAGTCACATCGTGTCGCCAGGTATAACCCTGTTGGTTATCAATATTCTTAGTGGTTTGAATTAATTGCTGCCCATCTAAAGTCAGATTAGCGCCACTGAGATTAACACCGTCACCCACTATATCCGTGGCGGTAATCTGGTTATTATTATTAGCAACTAACGAGATATTTTTACCGGCTAATTTAGTCCGGGTCAGTGATTGGCTGCTTTTACTGTCATGTGTATAACGTTCATTGAAAAAGCTTTGGTAATTATTACTACCGTCACGATGATATTTCGATTCGCTGACTTGGCCTTTTACCTCAATATTATCGCCCAAGAGATCAACATTTCCGCCTTGTAGATGTGCAGCTGTTAAATTAAGGTTGCCATGAGAATTCACAATAATCTCGTCACTGGCAGTAAGAGAACCTTGTAGATTCACCCCGCTGCCTTTTGCTGTATTGAGCAGATGAATACGTCCGGCTTGCATACTGCCGAGATAATAGCTATCCAGTACGCCAGTCAGCTCTTGCTGAGAGTCAAGTACTTCTCTTGTGGCTGAGATTTTATTCGCACCACTGATAGCATGAATCGCTTTTTGAGCCGTGACGGTGCCCCGGTTATCAATTTTGGGTGCGATAAGATCAAGAACCGCATTGGCGGTTAGGCCACCTGATTTAATTTTCAAACTATTCTGATTATTAAAGGTGTTAAAACCTTGCAGATTGCCTTGTTCCACCAGTGGATTACCAACGACCAGAGAAGCTTGGTTGGTATTGATAAAACCACATCCATTACATGTAATACCGTTCGGATTTGCCAACACATAATCTGCGGCTATGCCAAAAACTTCCTGTTGCCCTAATAACAGGGAAGGATTTCGGCTGATAACTTCATTCAGAATCAGGCTGGCGGCTTGGCCATTTAGATTGGGGTTAGCCGCGAGTTGGCCTGCTAATTGTGATTGGCCATCCTGTAAAGCGTTATTCAGAACGGCACCTGCATGGCCGACGTTATAATCCAAATATTGGTTATGTGACAGCCCGGAAGCAGAAGGGGGCACGATATTAATAACCGTTGCTTTACCTTCGGTAGCTAAAATATCGGGACGATGTGCCGAATCGCCACCACCAACGATTTCATTGGCAAAGCTGGTAGAACAGGACACAAGGATGATTGCCATGGACGCGGCAAGCTTGCCGGTAGGAGATAACTTGAATTTTTTATTTTTCATACATGAGTCTCTATATATTATTTATATTTATGTGCACAACATTGGGTACTGCTTAAAACCATCAAAAGGTGTAAGAAAAACGGGTTAGGACTTGAACGGGTTCATCAACGGCTTTGCGGTTGGAAAGCCATTTCCCGCGACTGGCTTCGATATCGAACACCATGCGTTGGTATCTCAACGTGGCTCCGGTGCTTATACCCGCACTACTTTGCCAGCCTTGAGGGCTGCGATAGCCTTGAACTTGGCCGACATCAATACCGATACGCATTGATAATGTACTGTTGGCAATTGGGAACGTGCGGGACAGCGTATTTTGCAGATACCAGCCGTTATCGCCGGATAGCGTATTTTTGCTAAATCCCCGTACCGCATTTCGATCAGAGATATTCAGCCATTCGACACCGGGTAAACTGCGCCGGTTGTATTGCCCATAAAACAGGTTATTGAGCTGATAAGGGGAGTTGAATAACGTAAACCGCTGATACAGGTTGACCATCAACTTACCTTTGGTGAATTGTTCATTGAGATAAGTCGTGGCAGTTTGTGCACCGAACCAAGGTAACCCTTGCTCAACACTCAGATTCAGCGTGATTAAACCGGTAGGGATAATTTGTAAATGGTTAACACCGAGTTCAAATACACTCAGCGTCTGGCTGCTGACACCAATCTTGGCGTCACCAATATAATTGTTGTAATTCTTATAAATAAGTTGTCCGCTGACAGTATTAATCTGAGATTGATTACGATAGAAAGCAAAATCAGAACGCATCCCAACTTGCTGAGTATTCCCATAGATTTTTACGGTTTTGTTTTGCAAATGGGGATGACTGGCATATTGGGAATAACTGCCAAATCCACTGAATGTTGCTGCACCGTAGGGTACTGAATAGAGAAGGGTTGCCGCGCGACTGTAGCGATTGGATGGGCTATCCAACGTGCTGCTGACATTCAAGCTAATAAAGTCAGATAAACCAAACGGGCTATCGAAACTTGCATTTGTGCGAGCCAGCCATTTCCCGGTACTTTTCTGCCCATAATTATCAGTAATGATATTCAGCAACCAAGGTTTACTGTGCTGATTATGCAGTTTAATGACTGAACCGCCGTTCACTGTCCCCGGTAAAATATCCAGTGTGGTTTTATTGGACTGTAACCGATTAGCCTGATCTAAACCCTGATCAAGTTGCGTGATATTAAGAGGCTGTTTTTCCAGACCGGGGAACAACATACTGCTATTAACCCAACGATCACCGCCTTCGATTTTCTCAACAAACCCTTCAATAACATTTAGCCCTAACTCGCCATCTGCATCGGGAGCAATAAATTGAATACGGGCAGTGATATAGCCTTTACTGATATAGAGACGAGTAAGCTCATGGCTGAGCCGGTTAATATCATGACTACTGATACACTCTGGGGACAAAGCGCTGAGAGTATTTAAATCTCGTGCAGAGAGAAGAGAAATCCCTTTAAGGTAAACACCGGTTAATGGCAGGCACTGCCTGGATTCCGGCAATGCAGGCACAGGCGTTGATTCGGGGACGGTACTAGCCTGCTGTTTTAATTGCTGATATCGGCGTTGTTCTATTAATTGGTTAATTTCCCGAGAACTCTCTTGCAACGTTCTCCTGGCCTCAGTCATCGGCAGATTATCATTTATCTCTGCGGGTGAAGCGGTTATTTGAGAGGAAATACACCACAATATTAAAATAGATATTCTTTTTATCATACATTCACCAATAAGGATGATATTTTATTCCATAAAACAAAAGTATGGGGTTTTAGCCTGATAGGTAATTGCATGCGTATTGGCTAACTGATTAGTTATTAAAGCATATTCCAGGTTATATCATGCTCTGATTAACGAGTGGCGTTTCTTTTACATCTAGATTTTCTATTAGAAATTTCAATTAGTTGGTTATGCAGATAATAATAAGTTAATAAGAGCACTTATTTTATTGCTTATTAATGAATTAACTTAAGTGGAATGAATAACAGGAGGTGATTTTGACGGGTAATAGAATAATCATATTAGGAATATCTTTAAATAAATAGGGTGTTAAGTCAAATAAGTAATGATAAGATAAATTCCTATTCGATGTTATTTAACTTAAAAAATGATAGTATCTAATGTGATAGTTTTTATGAGTGATTTTTTATAGAAATGAATAATAGAAGGGATAGCGCTTAAATCTTAAATAGAATAATTGTCGTAAGATTGTTAACCCAGTCACATAGTTATCTATGCTATTGGGGATGTGTTCACTTGCCGCTGCGCTGCAAATTGGAATCTATTGGGTATAGGTGAAATTGATAAAACGGACAATACTGGAAAATTATTAAAATAATTTTCCAGTACAAGGTTATCTTATCTAAATACTTTTCTATTGGTTACATAGGTTATATTTAAATTAATTAATGATATTAATTACAGTATTGTCTGTAGTGTAATAACAATAACCAACTAATCCACTCTCAGGATCGCCTGTTGTTGGCGCTCTATTATAGATAGCTATATACCATGTGTACTCAACGTTACCTGGACCGGTTAGTGTAGATTGTTGATAGACATTTTTATCGCTTTCGGGTATAGGGGTATATGGTGTATTTGTTATTCCTTGTGAGGTTTCTATATTAGGCACCATAACCATAGACGTTTCTGGTAGTAATAATGGAGCCGTAATCAGTGTTGGGGGTGCTTTTGTCTCCATCTTATATAAAAATACTTGATGGTCAAATTGGGCAGATAGGCTTGAAGATCTCCATCTAACTATATCACCAATTCTACCTGTAAGTATAAGTTTATCTGAGGCATTCTGGCTTATGGAGTATATTTGATGTTGAGTGGTAATATAATAAAAATATTTCCCATTAACTTTAGTTGGATTATTTCTATCTTTGTTTAAATCAGGCATATCCGATAAGATCGATTCGACATCAGCAGCAACAAGAATATCAATAGTATTGTTGTTCATGATTTTTTCTCCATTGTTCGATATTTTTATATACTATTAACCCTTAACGATAATGAAAGGATCATGATCAATATATCCTATAAGATTTGATCCTTGGTATATAGACATATTCCAAAGATAATTTTCACTTCTATCAAATGTATCTTTAGTTGGAGCGATAGCTTCTGATTGATGATAATAACTTGTTACCTCATGACAGTTATTTGGGTCGTCGCTATCTGTATATGGAACATTAATGTTACTAATAATAAGTTGTGGCTTGCTTATATTAGGACCTACTTCTCCGCCTGACATTGTTTGTAAAAGTACTGCGTAGCCAAATTGTTGTGTTAAAGATATTGGTCTCCATCTGATAGAATCACCGCTATTAACTGTTATGATCATTTCCCCTGTAGCATTATCTGTAGGGGCATAATATGTACCTTTAGCTTTACTTCTAACTATATAGTACATATATTTATTATCTACCTGAATGGAATGGTCAGGAGACAGGTGATAGTTGTTAACGATAGATTCTGCATCTACACAAACAAGAATATCTACGATATTATTACTCATTTCTATGCTCCTTCGTTAAAAGTGCTAGATTGCTCATATTAGGTCGTTCAATAACTATTTATATAATTAATCATTAATGCTCAAAAAGCTACTAGTATAATTGATAGTTTATAAAAGAAAACTACTTATATATTTATCAATGTCTTTCTTAAATATATTTAAATCTTACCTTTAGCTCTTTTTAAGGGTGAATGCTGTTGAGTTATTTTATAGGTTGTTTCGATTTATTCTATAAATTTATATTGTTTTTTAAATCAATGAATTATTGATAAATAACAAAATCATATATAGATTCAGTACAGATATTTTAAGTAACAATAAGGCTTTTTTACTATACAGAGTTAGATATATTAAGGTGTATTTTTTATTATAATTAGTTTGCTACATACGAACTTGAGATTAACGAATTTAAATCCAATGTCGGGTTTATTATTCGCTTTATTTTATTGCAACTAGATTCAATAAAAATATTCAGTCAGTTGAACTACTAATCGTAACAGTAAGCGGCAGGCCATTTAAACCCTGTAGGCTTTCTTTGCTTGATAGACCATGAGAACAATAACCAATAAGTTTCGATCTATTATAAATAGCCAGATATAATGCATAATAAGAAAATCCTGTGTTAAGTAAAGTGGATTCCTGATAAGAAATATGCTCCTTTTGATAGGTAATAGATGGGGTTACGCTATTTTTTTGTGGAATGGGAATATCAGTGACCTCTTTAATAAGGTTTACAGGAAAAGAAATATTATTCTCACCAGTTATTTTTTTCATATCGTATAAAAGTACTTGGTATTCAGATTGGGCAGATAAGCTCGAAGCCCGCCATCTAACTATATCGCCAATGTTTCCTGTAACTTTAAGGTTACCTATATTATTATAGGTTTTCTGTTGACTTGTCATATAATAAAAATATCTACCATCACGTACGGTTGGTTTTTTGTAGTCTTGGCTAAAACTTAATTCCGATGTTTTGATATCTTGTATGATAAGTTCTACATCAACAACGATAAAAATATCAATTATTTCAATTAATTGATTGTTATTATTCTTGGGGGTTTTAAGGTTATTTGAACTATATATATTATTCATTGTGTTATCCTAATAATCATATAGGGAATGTTATTTTTCCTATTTCTAAAGGGGGATGTTTAATATATCCCTTTAGCTCTTTTTGTTGATATATAGCCATTAACCAAGAATATTTTCCCCCGCCTGATCCAATAGCCACTGATTGAAAAAAACTTTTCTTTTTTAATTCTTTTTCTATATCTAGTCTATCACTATTATTTACAATATAACTAGAGTTTATTTCACTTTGATCTAATTTTGGATTTGTTATAATCTTGTTGATAATTGTTCCTGTCATCTTATATAAAATTGCTGCATACTCAAATTGTTGTGATAGAGATATTGCTCTCCATCTAATATTGTCACCAATATAAGCTTTTATTTCCATTTTTCCATTAGTGTTATTTTCAGGAATATAGATGTTGCTAAAATTAGTAATATAGTAAAATAATTCATCGTTTATTAGAGTAGGATTTTCAGGATCTTGGCTTAAAGAAGGATATTTTTTAATAATAGATCTGGCATCTACACAAACAAGAATATCTACAATATTACTCATTCCCATGCTCCTTCACTGAACTAAGATGCTTGAAGAGTTAGTTATCACCTAATAATTGACCATTAAGGTTGAGATTTCTACTGGTATAAATCATAGTTTATATAAGAAAATTGCTGATATGGTTTAGAGGCTGACTTAGTACATGAAATACATTTGGCAATGTACCGGTGATTAATTATTTAAAAAAGAAAAAAATATTTATTTTAGATTAATATATTAAAATAATAGATTAAATTGCTTTAAAAGCAGTACAATATGCTTTTCAGATGGCTATGGAATGTGTGCATATATTGTTTGGATCAATGATAAAAATTTCAACCATATTGATATAATTCTTCTGGTTAATGAATAAAACATAGTTGGTTATCCAATTCTTCGCTTTTTTATCACAATAAATAAAAATTTTACTTATCAAATAAAATTTCTTCCACTATGATAAATATTGAGGTTCACTATCAATACTCTGAATTTCTAAGAGGGACTTGAATGAATATTCATCGACCGTATATTTCACCCTATAAATTTCATGAATTAGATGTAGATGCTTACTTTGTAGCTGAAATTTGTGAACTTATTGAAAAAATTTCAGGATTTAATTTGTTTTCTCTTGTATTAAAAACTCGTTTCCCGGTATCTGGCCGTGAAGTGCATTTTTTTGATAATTATCACGAATCTTGGAGGGCGCTTTATATAGAAAAAAAGTATTGGATGATCGATCCTATTCTACACTTCCGGCCTGTACCACCTAGTTTTTCAAGAGTATGGGATTTAGATTTTTTTTCGGAGTCCAATGGGAAAGAACTTTGGTATATGATGCAGAAACATGGGTTTCGGTCTGGGATTACATTTGGGCTGCCGGCATTTTCGGGAACTTATGGAATATTCTCCGTTGCAGGGAAAGATGGGTTGATTGATAACGATACAATGTATAAATGTAGTGGGGAGATTCTAAAGGTATATACTAGAATAATAAGATATTTAACATCACATACAAAGTATTTGCAAACATTCTATATAGATGAGACATCATTTTCGCATAGAGAATTAGAAGTACTACGGTATACCGCAGATGGTATGATCTCCAGTGAGATTGCTTCAACTATTTGCGTAACTAAAAGTACCGTTGATTTTCATCTAATGAATATCGTTAAGAAGCTGGGTTGTAGGAATAAATTCCAGGCAATCGCTAAAGCTGCATTATTTGGGTATATATAATTTTAGCTTTTGTTGTTACCGTAGTGAATAGGGATCAGGAATAGTTTTACCTGGCAAAATAGGAATAATATTTTTTTTAAGATCGAAGAGCACGTTTAATCAAATACTCTTTTCCTCTGGCAGAATTGTAATATCACAGTTCTGCTTGTTCTTTACTTAATGTTTTTATAGATATTGAGCTATATTTTATATTGTGAAAAATAAAAATACTGGAAAATTATTTTGATAATTTTCCAGTGAGAAATTACAGCATTTGGATGCTTAACTATTAGTTACTTCAATATAGGGATCATATCGATAATAACCCAGAAGCTTAGTGCCGTCATAAGCGGCAAAAAACCATGTATATTGTTCTACACCGGGTTTATGCGCTGTTGCCTGGAAATAACTATCTTTAGATTCAATAAAAATTACTGTAGGTTCATTCCCATCTGCATTAACTCCTGAAGGGACCATTGGAACTTTTTTGCCCATAGGGTTTTGTGACCAGATTTGTGATGGGACAGAGATAACATCTTCTGCTGTACTAAGCTTTTTGAATTTATACAATATAATCGTATAGTCGAAATTATTAGATACAGTTGTAGCTCTCCACCTAATATTTGCATTAATAGGAACAGTTACGCGGGCACCAGATGAACTCGCCACTTTCAGTCCAAGTGCTGGAGTATAATTAGCTATATATACATGCTGACGGATAGTTATTGGATTTGTAGGGTCCAGAGAATTTTTGATATTATTATCACGAAGATACTCAATGATTGAATCAACATCAATAACAAAGGTCACATCAGCTGTAACAGAGTTCCTGGCTGTAACAAAATCATCTTTATTCTGAATGACTTCACTCATCATAACACCTCTTTACACAATTAAATTATTCATCTGTAATTACAAGGTTAATTTGATTACTTATTATTATTCTAATAAATTTATTTTTATATAATTAACTATTAAAGTTAAAACTGCTACTGGTATAAATCATAGTTTATATGGAAAAATTACTCGTATATTTATTAGGTGATGACTTATATAGTTAAATTTATCTTAAATTACCTTGAAAATAGCTTAATATTATTCATGTGACTATATCCTTCATTTTTCAAGTTGCTGCTTTGTTGACTGCTTTCATTTACCCCTGTCACATAGTTATATATGTATGCTGGGGATACGTTCACTTACCACCGCGCTGCAACCTGAAATCTATTGGGTATATATAATTTCCTATGGTGATTAAAATTTCAATCCCATAGATATAATTTCTCTTGTTTACGAATAGCACATTTTGACGTATTAGATACTTTGCTCCTGTATAACAGAAAATGATCATTTTCTTTATTAAATGGAAGCTTTACTACTATAATAAATATTGAGATTTACTATCAATATTCTTCATTTTTCAGAGGACATTGAATGAATATTTATCGGGCATATACCTTACCATATAGATTCCATGAATTAGATGTAGATACTCATTTTGTGGCTGAAGTTTGTGAAACCATTAACAAAATTTCAGGGTTTAGTTTGTTCTCTCTGATATTAAAGGCGCGCTTTCCTATATCTAACCGTGAAGTGTATTTATTTAATAATTATCATGAATCCTGGAGAAATCTGTATATAGAAAAAAAGTATTGGATGATTGATCCTATTTTAAATTTCCGACCTGCTCCACCTTCTTTTTCAAAAGTATGGGACTTGGATTTTTTTTCAGAATCTAATGGGCAAGAGCTTTGGTATGTGAATCAGAAACATGGGTTTCGCTCTGGGATCACATTTGGGCTTCCTGCATTCTCAGGAACTTACGGAATATTTTCTGTTGCGGGGAAAGAGGGGCATATTGATAACGAGACAATGTATAAATGCAGTGGGGAAATTTTAGGTGTGTATATTAGGATAATAAGATATTTGACCTCACACACAAAGTATTTACAATTTTTCTATGTAGATGAAACTTCATTTTCAAATAGAGAATTAGAAATATTAAGATATACCGCAGATGGAATGATATCAAGTGAGATTGCATCGATTATCTGTGTAACTAAAGGTACCGTTGATTTTCATCTAATGAATATTGTTAAGAAACTTGGCTGTAGAAACAAATTTCAGGCAATAGCTAAAGCTGCATTACTTGGCTATATATAACTTATGTTTATATTTTACTTTGTACACTGATCTGGATTATTAATATTATTACTCGAATAGATTGATAGGGGGGAATAGACATTTATTTTTACCTCTGAATCTTTATTGGTACTATTATATACCCTATGGATTTCAAGATGCATTGCGGCGGCAAGAGAACGCATCCCCAGGAGCATAGATAACGATGTGACTGGGGTAAGTGAACGCAGCCAACAAAGAAGCAACTTGAAAGATGACGGGTATAAATAGGAATTGGAGAGATTTTCCCTAATGGATGAAAATAATATTTATTCAAAATATAAAAATAGGTTCAATCCAATACACTTCTCTTTAGGCAAAAATGGAATATTATAATTCTGCTTACCCTTTGCTGAATATATGTATAATTTTAAGGTTATTAATTCTCTGTAATGTGCCGATTAAACCAGTAAAGGATGAATGTTTTCTTCTAAAATGTTTATCAGTAGTGAGTCATTTCACCAGATAATCCACGGTGCTATTTATTCAATAATCCCCATTGTGCTAAGGAATCCCCCTCCTAAGTCACGAAGAGCAAAGGTGGGGGAGATACCCTCTTGTATGTCAACGCTAATCAGTTCAACCAATATTAACGCTGCCACCCCCAATGACTACGCCACCACAACTGACGGCGTCACCGGTTCTGGCTGCGGGTTTGCCATCAATAAAGACAGTGCTGGAACCGGCTGCAATAGTTCGTGGATGAGACGAATGTGGTGCTAAGCTATCGCCTTGGCGGGCGAGAGGAATACCATCGGCTTTCACACTGGTGGAGCCGGAAATCACCGATGTTGCTTCACAATCATCATGTGCTGTACCGATATCACCTATTTTTACTGCATTTCCCATCATGTTTTCCTTATTTAAGAGAAGTTAAGTTTATCTTGAAATATAATTTTCCTAGGTAGATTAACATAATAAGTCCTCTTTGTTTTTATTATTGTTTTTGTTAATAAATACAAGTGGTGAGGGAGACATAAAAACAACCCGACCATCAAGAGAAATATCAATTTTAGATTGACTAAAATCTAAAGATAAAAGCTGAATGTCAGGTAAATTTATAATTTCATCTAATCTTATTGATGAAAAATAATTATCATTATTGCTACCATTAGCTCTGACTGATTCATCTAAGAATTCTTTATGCAGTTGCTTCAATACTTTAAGATCCTTGCTTTTTAATAACGCCCAATATTCTTTATAAGCAGAAATAAGAGCTGATTGATATTTTTCTGGTAATGAGTTTATAACGTTATTTTCTGTTGAGAATTGGTATGAATTTACCCAGTTCCATACAGGCTAATCACTCTTTATGTCAAATTGTTGTGATGATTCATAATAATGTATTTCATTATTATGGTTAATCTTATTATGACCTAATGACCTTGCTAATTGTTCATTTATAGAGTTTATTTCAAGAGATGAATTAGAGGTATTATGCTCTATACTATCATTAGGATTGTATTTTATACTCATAACTGGTTTTAGATCAGGAGTTTCGAATCTATTTCTTGCTTCTAGTGTGAAGTTACATTTTGAACCAGAATCGAAAATATCCTTTTTTATATCAGGTGACTGAACTGATGACTGAGCATAAAATTGTATTGTATTATTTTTAGGTTTCAGATATTCACCTATGCCGATTAATGTATTCATCGGTTATTTATCATAATATGAAATAATTCTCATTCCATTAATAAATAACTCAATTGAGCATTTATTTACTTCAATTTCTAATCTGTAATCAATGGATTCTATTTTGTTATTTGTATAATTTCCACTTTCTTTAGATAAACCCAGTGATGGGTAATATAAATAATAATGCAGTTAGGGAGTTTTTATAATTAAACATAATGAGTTCTTATTGAGGATTAATCAATGTTGATGAATATGAGTATAAAATATTTCCTTATTAAGCTGGAGGGATAGCTCCTGTTTTAATGCTGAAAAATTGGGGCTAATCCGTATCGGTTTATAATCACGGTGAGATCTACAGATGTCACCGATTTTTATTGCATTTTCCATTAAAAAACAATATCGGGTTAAATAACCCGATATTGGTTAATTAAATCACCTGGACAAAGCGACCGTTAATTAATGAAAAAATGGGTGCGATA
This sequence comes from Photorhabdus heterorhabditis, assembly GCF_001280945.1. NCBI lineage: Bacteria > Pseudomonadati > Pseudomonadota > Gammaproteobacteria > Enterobacterales > Morganellaceae > Photorhabdus > Photorhabdus heterorhabditis. Next base: position 49,406 of record NZ_LJCS01000035.1, read on the forward strand.
GTAGATAGAACAGTATCGCCATCTTCGTCAACGTAATAATAGGATATTGGAGAGTTCCTTAAATCAGATTTATTCACTAGTCTGACCATTCTACCCTGATTCATTATCTTAACTCTGTAATCATCCCAGTTAATTGGTATCATTTTGAAGCTTGTTGTTTTGATATTACGGTAAACAGATTGATCAGTGAAAATGCTCTCTTCACTTTCACCAGTTGACCAGGCCCAGGCTTTAAGCGCGACTTTTTTTTGCTCACGAAGCGTATTTAAATCTTTAGCATTATAGGCTTGCCAGACGGCCATATAAGCCTGTTGCAGTTGCTGACGTTGTTCCGGCGTATTGGTATAAGGCGTTGCTTTAATCCATTCCCAGTCAGGTAAGCCGCTGATTTTTACGTTGCGACTAAACCGATATAAGGTCATATTAGGTGGAAACTCTTTGGGATCAAAATATTGTTTCTCTATATGTCCGGGTTCTGTATTTTCGGCTTGTATTACATGGTGCACAACTGGGGTGCTGATAGCGGTGTATTTGGATTCATCCATTGGTGCTATTGCCACTGGCTGACCATTTTTATCAATCGCTACTTCAATTGCTGTTAGCACCTCGCTGTTTTTACCGCGCATGGCGATTAACTCTAACTTACATTTAGCCTCAGGGTTGAAATGATTACGGGCTTTATCTGACAGTTTATCTTGGGAAAACCAGCTTAGCGCCCCGAACTCTAGGCTGACTTCATTTTCGCCATTGGCCATTAATAGCATAGAGCCAGTGCTAGATGTGCCAAATCCCCGATTTGCTCGAGCCGAATTACGGTTACTGAACCCCGTTACGCCATTAGTTTTAATATCACAAAAGGCA
>NZ_LJCS01000036.1:0-47907 GCF_001280945.1 Photorhabdus heterorhabditis
TAAGGTTCATCAGGCGCGGAACTCATCGAGGCGCAGGTTCCTTGCCTATAGTGACGCCGGATAGATTTAAGCAAGCCCAAAATTCATCAAAATGAGTGTTGCAAAAACGAGGGCGACCATAGATTTTTATGGTCTCCCAGCCTCGTAGAGATGGAGCGAGAGTTGATTATCGAACGTACCGAGTCGGACTTGATGCAGCAAAGCAACTCGGCCGTAAAGGTGGGCGAAAACCCAAAATGACCAGCAGTAAAATTGAATCGGCTAAAAAATTATTGGCCAGCGGTATCCCTCCCTGAGATGTAGCTAAAGATCTCGGTGTTTCTATACCAACATTGTACCGTTGGTTGCCGGCACCAAAGCATTCTTAGATTCCATGCAGGAAATTACGGTTTAAATGCTCCCGCTGGTCTTTCAGGCACTTTAGTTCCCTTCTTAAGCAAATCTCAGGTTAAAGTAGCATACAAAACAACCAAACAAACCAAAATTAACATAAGCTAATTATTCTGTATTTTTACTTTTAACGATCAATTGATCTGTAAAAGTGATTTTTTAAAGATCTTTCAATTTTAAAATTGCCTTAAACAGATTTTTATCACTAATTTACATAAAGTTTACAGAATATATGATCGAAATAAACTATTTTACAACACATTAAATTAAAAATACTATTATAGAATATATAAACACACGTTGACTCGGATAGTAAATACTTTAATTTCTACCCCTGAAAACAGTGTCTAATCTCTCTAGCCTGGACTGCACCTGATATTTTTCGCTAGGTGGACTATGTATTGGGGATTCTGTGTTCAATTGTCGGGTGCAATCCAGGCTAAAGCGCAGTCATCATTGAAGGAGAAACTTATATTTATCTCCTCTACATTAAGTATTTTCCAGTTGTATCCTTTGGGTACGATTTTGGCGGAGCTTACCCCCATACTGTGCTTTATTATTCTTCTGTAGTTCATCAATTCATCATCGGGGAACATCATGGAACGCTGGTATCTCGCTTGCCATAAAGCTGGTAAAGACAACATATTCAAGGCCCAGATAACTCTGGAAAGGATGAATATAATGGCGTTTAGCCCTATAATCCGCAGTTGTCGCCCACGACCGGATAGACCAGGCCAATTCCGACAAGTAATGGAACAACTTTTCCCAGGCTATCTCTTTATTTTCTTTGATCCTGAGGTACATCACACTTCAAAAATTGAACTCTGCCCAGGAATAAGCAATTTGGTTCGTTTCGCTGGTGAAATAACCCCTATCCGTGATTCCGTCGTGGATGAGATCATGCAGTTACCTGTTTGTGTTCAAACGTTTAGTGCTAAGCATCCAGGTAAACGTAGTTGGGGGAAAAATATAAGACCATTGAACAATCAACAGAGAATGCAAATCCAATCTCTAGTTGAAGAAAATAATGGAGTAACCCGCAGTGCGATGTTTTTCGCATTTGCAGAGGCGTTACGTTAACGGTCAAGAAAGATTACCTATTTACAAAATAAAAAATACAAAATTCAGTATTACTCTGTTTTCTAGCGAACAAGTTAAATCTAGTCAAAGTGGCAGTATGTCACTCACGCAAATATCCCACTTTCCAGTAACCCTATAAACTGTCAGCGAACACTGACTCCATAACCTCCCAATTCTCTGGGGAATATTTTAATACTTACGCAACTGCGTAACCGAGGTGATTTTAATGATTCAACGACAATCACAGTCAAAGAACTATTCCTTGAGTGCTAAACACGACCAACTTCTTAACGAACAAGCCGTTAATTTAACACTTATTCTGAACCGTCCTGTTTCTTGCCGTAATATACTTGAAGCTGTAATCGGATTATTACCAACTATAGACAGCACTGTACTGGCTCAAAAAGTACTTGATAGTGCCAATACATCCCGACGCGGGCGGCACCCTATAAGCAGAAAAAAAAACAAATGAAAAAATTCATCACCGTCTCCTTAGCGCCGGTGATGTTGAGTGGATGTGCTATAACAGTTCAAACTTCTTCCACTGTTCCTGCACACAAGTTTGTCACGACTCTAATTCAGGATCAGTTGCCAATAATAGAACAGGCACATGCCGAACTCGCTCAAGTCAGCCGCGTGAAACTTAACAAACCTTCATCAATTGTTTTACCAGTCAATCAAAAGACAAAAAACATTCCGTATATATTGAATTCTTCTTCATTGACACAACAACCAGCCTTTGAATTACAGGCTATTCGTTATATTGGTAAACACCCGAACCTACTGATGCCAGCTAGCGCTGGTAAATCTCAAACGCTTCGCCAAGCTGTTACACAGATACTTCCTGTACAATGGCAACAAACTTATAAGCAAAACCTCAAACCAGAAGTATTCAGGCTAATACCATTACAATGGAAAAGTAATGTCCAATGGCCTTATGTACTCAATCAACTAATGCTGAAAGAAGGATTGATTGCCACAATAGACTGGACAAATCAACGCGTGTCGATATCCAAACCATCTATATTGGCGGCAGCTACACCAAAGGTAAAAGCACTAGTAACAAACCGTGATTCATTTGATCAGAAGTCTACTCAGGCAGTTTCCGGCATAGAAAAGACGACAGCAACCGTCATCGTGCCTAAACCTATCATCCATAAAAAAATATGGCGTATCAAAGCAGGTAATACCTTAAAAGATACAATATTCAATTGGTCTGCCAGCGAAAAATGTGCCACACCAGGCATAAATAATTGGACGGTAGCGTGGATGACTCCAATCAACTACCGCATTGATGCTCCTCTCCAATTTGAAGGTAGCTACCATGACGCACTCAATAACCTGTTCACGTTATATGGTACGGCTAAAGTTCCGCTATATGCAGGTATTCGCAGTAAGCAGTGTGTGCTTAGCGTGGATGATAAGGAGATCCATTAATGTTCTATTGGTTGTTGTCATTCTTTATTGGTTTTCTCGTTATAGGGGACATCTCTAGCAACATTCCGATAGAGACCCAACGACAAGAGAGCAATCTTAACCAACGTGCAATCCAAACGGTACGTTACATTAATGAAATCAATGACTGGCGTTACAAAAATCCCGTGCAAACAGAGGGGGCTATTCCCGATAGTACTCTCGGTTGGGTAACCGTCCCAGGATTACACAATATTTTACAAGCCAACCGTGTATTTGTGTATCAAGACAATCAACCAGGTTTAATGTCGGCCTTACAGTCTCAAACACATAATTCAGCACTAGTTGGCAAGGTCATTGGTCGCCGTTTAATCGATAGCTCGGGTAATGATATGCAAATCACTGTCCCTGCTAGCATTACCGACGGTAGTTTAGTATACCTCAACTGACTTCGTGTCTTCCCCCTACTTCCTTCATTCTTATCCAAGAGACTCCTATGAAAAATCGAATTCCCTTGACAGGGATAGCGGCAGCTCTGTGTCTGCTGTTGTCCGGTTGTGCGCCATTAGAGCGTATAGACAAAATTGATGACAAAGTAATGTCAGACGAAAAACAAGCTGACAAAAATTTACAGACAATAAAAAACGGCTCAGTCGTTCGTAACCTGACCACACAGTGGATTAATCCTTATCCTATAAACACACAATCTGACAGCAATACACCGCTCCCGCCTTGTGCTGTGGCAATCAATCGTCCAGGCAACATTACCTTGGCTGAAGTCAGTGCCTTTATTAGCAAACAATGTCGTCTATCGGTGATAGTGACACCTGATGCAAAGGCCATGCTTGCACCGTCAAACGGTGGTAAAACTGAACGAATTAATGGTCCAATACCAGCCCCTGACCAAAATGGAATGTTGCCCCTCTCAATAATGGGCGGTGAAACTCCTCAACCTGTACAGGCTGCACCCCATTCCTCCTCTCTTCGTGGTTTATTCTGGCAAGGTGAATTGGGGGGAATGTTAGACAATGTAACAACTCGATTTGGTTTGTCTTGGCGTTATGAACAAGGCCGAATTGCTATTTTTTACCTAGATACACGCACATTCCCGGTAAATTTTATGGACAGTAAAGCAGCCTTTGGTTCTAAAACCGTCAGTGGCACAACATCATCGCTAGGAGCCACCGGTGATGGTAGCAGCAGTGGGCTAAGTGGTGATTCAAATACATCTCAATCTACAGAGATGGAAATTAAATCCAGTCTATATGAAGACGTCACCAACACGATCAAATCGATGTTAACACCACGTGTCGGCCGAATGAATATGTCTGCTGGAGTACTTGTAGTCACAGACACTCCTAGGGTACTTGAACAAATTGGCCATTATTTGGATGACCGCAATAAGCAATTAAACCGACAAGTTGTTTTAAACGTCCAAGTATATAGCGTGGAAAAACGCCAACAAGATCAGTTAGGCATAGATTGGAAAACTGTACTTAATACTAGCAGTGTCGGGATGTCCTTGAGCAATGCTTTTACTGGGGCCGCCTCTGATGCTTTAAATGGCGGCATCTCAATTCTGGACGGTAAGGGTGCAGGCTCAAAAGCATTTATTAAAGCACTTTCAGAACAAGCCAACGTCAGCGTAATGACCGAAGCCTCAAGCATGACAACAAACTTGTCAGCAGTACCTATTCAAGTTGCGTTACAACAAGACTATGCCTCAAATGTTACCACTGAGAATACCGCCAACGTTGGATCATCCAGTAGCATTACCAAATCAACTATTACCACTGGATTCAACATGACAGTATTGCCATTCTTGATGCCTGATTCATCAAAAATGCAGCTGCAATTTGCCATCAACATGTCTGATGATCCAACGATGCGAACGTTTACCAGTGAAAAAACTTCGGTAGAACTGATGAGAACTCGACTCAAAACCTTTACTCAACGCGTCATCATGCAATCAGGTCAGACATTAGTGTTAAGCGGTTATCAATCACTAAGCAACACAGCTAATCGCCAAGGGGTAGGAAGTTTCCGCTTCTTTGGACTTGGCGGTGGAGCCAAAGGTGAAAACAACAAAACAATGCTAGTCATCCTCATTACACCAGTTATTTTGGGATAAAACATGACTCAAAAAACCATGCCAAAATATCACCTGTTACAAACGGACAATGCTTGGTTGATTGCTGGTCTACAATGGCAGTATTTATCTATACGCGGACGGAGGAACATGCGCCTACGTGCTAAAGAGAAAAAAACTAATTATTGGACAGCACTAACCGCAGGAGATGGCCAAGCACAAGGAACACTATTGGGTACAGTGAATGTCACTGATACACAAACAATAAAACGAAGTAACCATATCCTTGCATCAATGGCTCTTGCAGTTCTCCCAGCTTTGCCACAAGATTGCTACGCTGTTTTTCAGCTTTCTGATGAACAATATTGGTTTATCGCAGTCATTGATAAAATACTCTCTCCATTTGGTGATGTAGTCGGTAACAAAAGCTCGATTCTGACAGCAGTAAAAACATTTCTACAAGTAACCCCAACACCTGATAATGGATGGGAAATATATGCGCCAGCTAACTTCTTCAACGATATTCCAACAGAAGGATTAGAACTGCTTCCACTGCTCACCAATAGGGTAAATCTTCGTCGGGCTCGTCTTTATAAAACACATAACCAGCAATCATTGTGGATTTTGGGAAGTGCAACCATCATTTTATGTGGGGGGTACTTAGCTAATAATGCTTGGCAAACTCATCAATCACAGATGCGCATTGAAGCAGCTCAAGCTGCTCTATTAGCACAGCAGGCCAGCAAAGAAAACCAACAGGAAATAGCCGACAATCTGAAACCATGGAGCTCGCTTCCTTCATTTCCTGACATGATGGAAGCCTGTAGCAAGGTTTGGAAAAAAGCCCCTATATCTATAGCAGGATGGATTTTCGACTCAAGCAGCTGTGACAATTCGGGAAACATCACACTGAATTATTCATTGCCAAATGGAGGTACAATAGGTGATCTTACTGCCCGTTTGCCGTTGTTCTATGGCGCAATAAAACCAACTTTCAACATACTTGGTGGAGCAAATTTAGCATCATTCGCCCTTCCATTTACTCTTGTTCCCCTGGTATACCCAGAACCTTTATTACCCGGAGATCAACAGATACAAAATCTAACCAGCTATGCACAACGTATTAACGCACAACTAAGACTAAGTGAAAATAACGTCACAACTCCACTAGCTCAAGATACGGCCAGTAATTTGCAGTTTCGGTTTCGCACCTACAATTTTGAATTTATCACTGATATCCCCCCTGATCGATTGTTTGCTCCTTCTCGTTTCAATAGCAATGGGATTCGAGCAATGAGCATAAGGACGTTGCTTAAAAACAACAGATTGGAATACAACATCGAAGGAGTTTTGTATGCAGAGCCTTAAAACCTGGCTTTTAAGTATGGTGCTGATAACGCCAACAGTGACTGCAACACCAGTCATTGATCTACCATCTTCATCAACAATTATCGATGCACCCACAGAATCTCCCGTAACTACATCAACCCAAACTTTAACAACATTCAACCGGGCAGAAGCGGGACGCGCCTTAAACTTGGGACAGCTTGAATCCATTCAAGCTGAGACAGTTCTTTATGAAGCCCAATTAGCTCGGGCCAAGGCTTTAAACGAGCTACAAAAAAATGGTTATGACCGTTCGTTTGATCTTCCCTTCAATCCTGTTCCGCCGATTCAAGATAGTAATCAAACTGATATTAAGGGTGCAGCTCAAGACACAGCATTACCACAAGTGATTGAAATTACTGGTAGAGGAAAAGATTTCACGGCACTACTTACTTTGAGTAACGGCAATCAAGTCACTATCCGAGCGGGAAGCCGAATACCGGGCACTGACTACGTTGTTCAGCGTATTAGCATCAACGAAGTCATAATAACAGCACCTAATAGGTCATTGACCTCTCTCTCTTTTGCGGGGTAACAATAATGTCCATTGGATATAGTGGGGAACACTTTTACCTAGATAAGTCTAATGTGGAGCAACCTATAATCTACGTATCAGAAAGTCATCGTGGTAACCCTCGACTACAATCAATACTCGCGGAACAATGTAATAGTTATCCAAATTTACAAATCGAGCTAATTCAACTTGATAAACTAAAAGAAATTCAACAAAACCAACCAGTAAAGCACGAAAAAGCCTCTAACCCGCAGACGAAAGTTATTGAATACTTTCGAAAGGCAAAGGAACTAAGGGCCAGTGATATCCATTTTCTAATTGGTGTAAATAATATCACCCTAGTGCAGTTCCGCATCCATGGTGACCTAGAAACAATCGATAAGTTGGATATAGAAGACGGTAGAACGTTAGCATCAACAATCGTGATGTCCATGTGTGATGTTGCAGAAAAAAGTTTCAATGCGAACCGACCACAAGATGCTCGTATACGTAAAGAATTTCTTCAAGCTGCAAAATTATTTGGTGCCCGCTATGCGCATACTCCTGCAGAATTCGGGCTTTATGTGGTCATGCGTTTACTACCTGATGAAGGGAAAGCACCTCCAACACTTGATGAACTCGGCTTTTTACCAGAACAACAACCCCTAATTCGCCGAATGCTTTCTACACCAGAAGGCGTGATCATTCTTTCTGGGCCTACAGGGTCGGGTAAAAGTACCTCTCTACGAACATTCAGTGAAATCTATCTTAGTTTCACTAATTATCGCAAACGTTTATTAACGTTAGAAGATCCCCCAGAAGGTCTTATTCGTGGTGCTGTCCAAACACCTATTATTGCCGATAAAAACAATCCTGAGACTGTCAGTCGAGCTTGGGTTAGATCTATATCAGCATCATTACGCCTAGACCCTGATGCAATGATTGTTGGTGAAATTCGGGATTCTCATTCGGTGCAATCAGGATTAGCCGCAGCTAAATCAGGCCATCTTGTACTGACGACTCTACATGCTAACGATTCTGTCGGTATTTTAGATAGATTGACAGATACATTGGATATTCCAATAGGACAAATTGCTGATCCGCAAGTGATGATTGGCCTAATCTCACAACGTTTAGTACAACTACTTTGTTCTAATTGCAAAAAATCCTGGCAAGACGTCAAAGAAGCTTTGGAACCTGAAAAAAAGGCTCTCTTAGAGAGATTTTGTCATACAGAAAAGCTGTTCTTTCACAATCCGTCAGGATGCGAACACTGCTACAAAGGCGTTACTGGACGTAAGGTTATAGCCGAAATCATTCGCCCTGATGCTAAGTTTATGAGCATTTACCGAACCAAAGGTAAACTCGCTGCACGCAGTTACTGGGTACATGAGCTTGGTGGTATCACTCGAGGTCAACATTTGCGGAAATATCTCCACGCAGGTTTAGTTGATCCTATCAACGCTGATTACATAAGCCCATTGGATGAAGACAGCCTGACTTTGCTACCAAAGGAAGAAGTATGAAATTTGATTTTTCAGCATTAAAGGATCTTCTGTCTGGTGTAAGGAAACAGTCTGATAAGTTCTCAATTAACAATATTAATGATCGATTAAGTCGATGGTTGGCTCAAAAAACATTCTCCACCTCTGACCGTTTAACTCTTTATGAAGACCTTGCATTTCTTCTAGAGAATAACTTGCCCGTTGAAAAAGCACTAAATGCAATGATCCTCAGTTATGGAGGAAAACACCCTCCCATTGTTTTTTGTTTAGAAGATGCTCTTTCTGCAATTAGCCGAGGCAAATCTGTTGACCAAGGACTATCCGAATGGATCCCCAGACAAGAGGCCGCTATTCTAAGTGCCGGCGCACAAGATGGTAACCTTGCGGCGGCCCTCTATCGAGCAATCACCGTCGTTCAAGGCATGGATGATATGAAATCTGCTCTTATATCCACACTTGCTTACCCAATGTTATTATTGGGAACAACATTCGCCATGATGAAAATGGTGACGGTCTATTTCTTACCACGCTTGGAGATGTTATCAAGTAAAGAGAATTGGGGGGGAGCATTATGGTGGTTAAACACAATCTCTGAATTTTTCGTTAACAATGCCCTCTTACTTGGTGTATTAATAATATTAATTGTCGGCTTTGTTGCTTGGTCAATGCCTAACTTAACAGGCAAAGTGCGTAAGCATATCCTTGATCGGGTTATGCCATGGAGTGTCTATCGGGATGTATTGGGTGTAGGATTTTTACTGAATTTTAGTGCTCTAATGCGGGCGCAAGTAACGACTCAAAACGCCATAGATATATTAAGCAATCATGCACCGCCGTGGTTATTTGAGCGTTTAGCTGCCACTCAAAATCAAGTTAGTCAGGGAGATCATCTCGGAATAGCATTACGAAATGCAGGTTTTGGATTTCCTTCACCACGCGCTATTGATAAATTAGCATTGCTTACCGACGGTGATAATGCCGAAAACATTATTGAGAATTTTGCACGAGTCTGGCTCAAACAGACTGTTTCCAAAATCAAAAAAACAGCCAAATTACTCTCTAATATCGCATTAGGTACTAATGCTGGCTACATGATTCTAATTCTTTTAGCAACTCAAGATCTCAATAACCTCATTGGAAATCACTAGCCCAACAATCTCATCTCTACATATAAAGTAAAGGAAATAAAATAATATGAAACTATCTATTAGTTCATCTCGTCGTGCCATAAATAAAGGTGCTATCACGCTTCTTGAAGCATCCATTTATATCGTTTTGGCTCTGGTTGTATTAGCTGTCGCTGTCACACAAGGAGGGGGATTATTTAATCGTAATGATGCCAGCACCGAGTACAACAATGCAGCTGAATTATTGAATAATACCCGCGCAATGACGAAAACATCAGGGATATACAATTTTAATTCTGCTGATGCAATGACGGGTGCCATCATCCAATTCGGCGGCGCTCCCGCTAATATGACGATCGTAGGAACCAAATCATCTGGCACTGCTAAATTACAAAATTTGTGGGGAGGGGCTGTCACTGTCCAACCTGTGACCTCAGCCGGTGGACAGAAATCCAGTTTTTCTTTGACCTACGCGTCTGTTCCTCAGGAAGCATGCATTACTCTTGCCACTAAATTAAGTGCTGCACCTTCCATTGTAACCACTCAAGTGAACGGAAAGACCACTAACGGCCCAGTTGCCGCAAATGCTGTTGGTGCTCAATGCACCCCAGATAATGGTTCTGTTGGTCAGAATACGCTGATATTCACCAGTAATACCTAAACCACATTGCCGATAGTATTTCTGCTATCGGCCTCATTTCGTCGGAGCGCGTTACCATGCTATGTATTTTACAACGGTTCCTGACACTCATTGTGCTCGTAGGAACGCTACTGTTATTTATGTCAACACATGCTCAAGCATTTTGTTTTAACGAAGCCGGAGCACGCTACAAAGTAGACCCTTTGTTACTACGTTCAATGGCCACCGTGGAAAGTAATCTTAACCCCCAAGCTATTGGAAAAAATCGTGACAAAACAGGTCGTATCACTAGTCGTGATTACGGACTGATGCAAATCAATGAATTACATATATCTGAGCTGCAAACACTTGGCATCATTCATGATGAACAGGATTTACTCAATAATACTTGCCTTAATGTCCAGATTGGGGCTTGGATATTAGCTAAACATCTTAAAAAATGCGGAGTTAATTGGGAATGCTTAGGTTCCTACAACGCGGGGTTTGCTGATAATAACGGTAGTAGGAGAATGATCTACGCACGCAAAGTGTATTCCATTTATCTAAAACTTTACGGAGGAGCCACTTAACTTGATGGTTTTGTCTTCTCTCTGGGTTACTGTACCGCTATTTATGGCGTTACTTGCACTAATACTGGTTGTCCCTGCCAAACAGTTTATACATACACATCACGGTTTACCTCTGACACGCCTACAAATCAATGGTGTTATAACTGCTTTCACTCTAGCCAGCACCTCACTATTCATGACAGAGGCATTTTTTGATGCGCATCCAATAGGGACTGTGAAATGTTTTGTATTATTAGCTTGGGGGGTTCCATTAGTCCTGCTTGATATACGTAACTTCTGGTTGCCTTTCCGTTTTACTACTGGGTTTTGGTTGACTGGGATATTATTTTCTCTACTACCAGATAACACTATTAAATTTACGGAATCCGTTATTAGCAGTTGCGCCATATTTGCACTCATGCGCTTGTTTCATTACTGCGTTAACCGGAAACATCCCGAAGAAAGATTTGGTTTAGGTGACGTACATTTGATTGCGGCGCTCTGTGCTTGGGTTCAATGGCAACTTGCCAGTCTGTTATGTGGTATTGGTTTTATCATGTTTATTGCTGGTGCCCTTATTACTCAAAAGCATACACAGGCTTATGCCCCTTGGTTGTTCGCACTTCTCGCTATCTTAGCTACGTTTTTTCCCCTGCAAACCATACAAGGTGTTTTATGACAGTTGATACAGTCAAACCGCCCATCAATCGGGGCTTATCATTAGTTTCTCTGGCTTTTGTTTTAGCCATAGTATTAATTGCAGCCCCGATAGGGATGCAAAAATATGCTGATTATACAGATCAACGAGCTTGGAATGTGACAGCAGAACATCTCAGTACAGTTAGTCAAGGTAGTCGCCGATATATAAAAGACAATTACACGACGCTGCTTAACCAAGTCAAAAACGGAAAATCCGTGTCAATATCAGGTCAAACTCTGCGTGACAAAGGATATCTGCCCCTTGGGTTTTCCTTAACAAATAATAACAATCAAACCTATACCCTATCGGTGGCCAGAAATCCGGCAAAAAAAGATAGTATGGTTGCTTTTGTTATCACCATCGATGGTCATGAAATTTCTTTTAAAGGATTACGTTTTATCTCACAAGGAATAACCGGACTCGGAGGTTATATTTATCCCACAAATATTGCTAATGGAGCAGGCGGAAGCTGGCAAGTAAATTTAGCCGATTTCGGTCTTAAAGGTCAGAGTGGCCATATTGTCTCTTACTTATCTTCCGAAGTGCTAGGTACGGATGCAGAGGAAAGTGATCGTCTCTATCGTTTCAAAGTTAATGGAAGACCTGATTTGAATCGTATGCATACGTCAATTGATTTAAATAATAATGACATTAACAACGGCAGAAACATTAATGCTCAAAATGGTAATTTCAATGATGCTCTAACTGTAAGTAACGATATTAGAAGTAATAATGGATGGATAATTACACAAAACAATAAGGGTTGGATGAACAGCACTTACGGTGGCGGTTTTTACATGTCCGACAACAACTGGATTCGGAGTCTGAACAACAAAGGTATTTATACTGGTGGTCAAGTTAAAGCTGATGGGCGAATTTCAACAGGTGAATTTTTACAGCTTGATAAAATTTCCGTTGCCAACACACCCTGTTCCCCCAATGGGTTAGTTGGCCGAGATGACAAGGGAGCTCTACTTTCCTGCCAATCTGGTGAATGGAAAAGCAATGGCGGCGGAAGTGATTACATCCCAGTAAGCATTGCTATTCCTGCGAGTGGCTATATTGACTTAAACAAATTCGTCCCCAACGCCAAAGCAGTGCAAATTCGAGGAACAGGGCAAGTTCATGCGAATGGAAATTGCTGCCCAAGAATGGGATTAAATGTAGATAGCGTCAATGTATTCGGACAAGGATTTGATACAAGCAGTAGCGGGGAAAATCAGTACAGTGCATTCACTTTCATCACATCGCCTGGTGCACATAATTTTACTTGGTACACATGGGGTTGGTGGCAAGAACAACCAACACTAACAATTATTGGCTACTGGAAATAATCTGCCAAAAGCTACTTCTTCCATCCTATCTCTATCTGAAACAGTCCCAACCTCTACTTACATATGCAGTAAAACAGGAATACATCAATGATGAAACGACTGATTATTTTTATTACTTTATCCGTAATATTAGCTGGATGTCAGCAAAAGCCAATGGTTTCTCAACATCAACCGCCCTCTTCCCTAACCTCAATCCAACAATTACAGGAACTGCGTCAGGAACTACACCAGAAGGGAGTATTAGAAAAGTCTATCACTCAATTTCCTAAAAAGATTATCTCTAATTCTCAACGCATTACCGTAAACTGGGATGGCGATGCTATTGAACTTCTCAGCCAACTGGCATATCAGCGCGGTTTAACATTCGCGTATACCGGCGTTCGATTGCCACTTCCCATTACTGTCCATGAAAAGGACATTTCTTTTGAAGATTTATTACGTGTCATTCGCACCCAAACCGATTGGAGAGCCAAACTTGAACAGCATTCCACCGAGTTGCGTCTTTACTTTATGTTACCGCTGAAAAAAGGAACATTAGCATGACACTAAAAACGCTCTCTCTGTGCTTGGCACTTGTCACCATGCCAACTATTGGGGCGACAATGAATACATCGCCCCCAGATATAAACGCATATCTATATCCTCAATCAATTGACAAACACGGGCTAAACGACACGTTATGGCAATTACTGAATGATGCCGGTCAAACAGTTGGTTTTAGAGGAGGAAAAGCTCAGCGAGCTTGGGAATTACAACAAGAGCTAAATAACCAAAGCGATACTCTCAATCATCTCTATGAATTTACACCATTAGTAAACCGACAGGGTTGGTTACCTCCAGTCATAGTGGTATCAGAATCTTTGGCGCACATTACTGATAAGCAAATTCGAACAGCTAATAAAGTCTACGATATTTTAGTACCAGAACATTTTGTCAGTAATCCCCCAACCTGGCGTCAATATTTGCTCTCTGGGTTAACTGTTAGTTCTGATATTTCCTCAGAAATCAAACCTCAAAACAGAGCTGAGGAAAAAGTATGGCGGGAAGCAATTCAAAAAGGTTGGCAAGCTGGCCGTGAAAGTGCAGATCGCATATTGGAAAGTAACTTCAACCGATTAACCAGGGATTATACCGGAATGTTACGTTATTCGACTCTGATTCAACAAGGTATGATCACCTCGCCTGTTATCAGTGAAGAATTGCAGTCTGTTACAGGTTCCCACAATAAATTGATGATCGGTGACAAAGTTCGGGATCTAAAACAACGTGCTGGTTTCGAACTAGATAAAAAACGCTGGAAACCTGTTATTACTACCTCTCAGAAGTAACTCATAGGACAAACCATGACACCTTTAATACACTACGATTTCAGCCGTGGGTTGAATGCTGACAACTTGCGCGGATTTTTTGTTCATTGTTACCGCCACGGTGTATCTGACATCCATATACAAAGCGGGAGTCCTCTGATTGTAGATCACTATGGCCGTAAAGTCATTGTGAGCCAGTTTAGATTAGAACATTCCAATCTTATACGACTCACTGATGAAATTTTTTCTACTGAAATTAAAGCTCAAGTACAAAGCGGAAATGGTGTAGATAGGTCTCTACAGTTAGAAGGGGATAGTAACGGCAGGTATCAATTAGCTCGGGGTGAGCGTGTCCGATTTCGTTGTAACTTCATACAGGGCACAATCGGCAACCTCAATACTGCAGTTGCCGTAACACTCCGGGTTATTCCCTCTTTAATTCCAACACTCGACAGTTTGGAACTAGAGGAAGATCTACGAAAAAGCCTGCTACCACTGAATGGCCTGGGATTAGTCTGCGGTGAAACGGGTTCTGGAAAATCCACACTTTTAGCATCTACCTATCAACATTATGGAGAAACTCATCCTGATGGAAAAGTCGTTACATATGAGGATCCCGTTGAATATTTACTTGGTGGACCCAAGTGGGTTCTACAACCTCAACAATGCCAAATTGGCCGGGATGTTAAAAGTTTTGCCGATGGATTGCGCCTATCATTACGCCAAGCACCTACAGTCATTGGTATTGGGGAAATTCGTGATTTAGAAACGTTACAAGCGGCAATAACATGCGCTCAGTTCGGTCAGCTAGCATTGAGCACCCTCCACGCATTTTCACCCGGACACGCATTTTCACGTTGTTGCATCATGGCCCCAGAAGAAACTCGTGAACAAATTGCATCCGATTTGCTGAACGCACTTCGTTATATCATCGTGCAACGTTTGATACCAACTACAGATGGAAAACGTACTGCAGTACGAGAGTATGTCATATTCAACGATGAATGGCGCAGGAAATTAGCTCAGCATCATTACACTCGCTGGCCTGAAATGATCAATGCCAGTTTACGCGACAGTAATAGCCGTATTGTTGACCGGACCTGGCAATTATTTATCAACAATCGTATAAATGCACAAATTGCTGAGAAAATCATGGGATGGCAGGAGTTCTCGGATAAACAAAGGGCGGCATAATGAATGATGATAACTATAGCCCTTGGTTAGATGCAGGAAAACCGGCCACCATTTATGGCATTCCCGTTCTGGCCTTCCTCGTTTTCCTACTGTTATTTATATGGCCGGCAAAAACCACCTTTTTTATCTGCTGCTCCCTGATCATTTTGTACAAAGTACTAGCCATATTCGGCTACACCCTAACAGTGTTACTCCAGAGGATTCACCACTGGCTACGTGGAAACAAAATCACGGGGCGCCCTTGGTGGTATCGAAAATTCTTTGAATAGGATATGTGATGAAAGCAACAGAACCTACCTACCTAGTAATTCCTTTCGATCAGCTCGAAAAAGCTAAGAAACAAGCTGGTAAACTTGAAAATGGTCAAAATGCCATAGCGTTCGATTCCGAGAGCAAAATGTGGTTTGCCAAACCCGGTGCAAATCTTGAGAAACTGGCAAATTGGCGAGTGGACTCCACACTAATTCAAAAGAAAGAGGGCAATCCCCAAAAAGAGTTTGGTGACTTTATTTACATACTTGGAGGTGTGTTAGACGACGATCCTATCATGGATGGATCTGTACAACGGATTAGAATGGAAGATGATAAACCAGGGGAAAAATCAGGAGCTTATGTAGGTCATAAAGACGGTTTCCCTAATGGGTGGTTGATAGACCATCGAAAGGGAAATTATCACAAGTGGTCTATGGCATCAGATAAACTTGATCCCATAACGCTTCTTCATATTAAAGCAGCCACAGCCCAAGAGCGATTACGTCGGAAAAATGAACTCCGTATTGCACAAGATGCCAAATCCAAAGAAGTCACAATTCTATATAACAACCTTCCTCAAGCAGGACACAATCACCCTTATCTGCTACGTAAGGGGATTATGGCAGCAAAAGGCGTACACATTGACCCCCAAAATAATCTAGTTATCCCACTCTCAAATTCCGACGATGCCATCCGAACATTACAAACCATCAGTCCTAACGGAACTAAACTCTTAACAAAAGGCGGTGAAAAAGTCGGTAACTTCTATGTGATTGGCGGCACGTTAAAAAATGGTGTGCCTATCGTCTTTGCTGAAGGCTATGCTACCGCAGCAAGTATAGCAATGGCCATTCAACATCCTGTCGTTATGACCGTGGATGCCAGCAATTTAGTGAAAGTTGCTCAAGCTTTGCATGAGCGCTATCCAGATAGTCAAAAATGGTTTTTGGGGGATGATGATATCCCAAAACCCAAACGCCCTGGTAACCCCGGAAAGGATAAAGCCTCTCAAGCCGCCGAATTAACTGGCGGAACTTACATTCTCCCAACGTTCACGTCAGAAGAACGACAGAAAGGTTTTACGGACTTTAATGATCTTCATCAATCAAGAGGATTGGATGCACTGAAACAACAGTTGCAAACCGTCTTTACAGCAATACATACCTCTTCCCAGATAGAGCCGACTAAAATGGTTGATATCCCTGCAAAACACCAATCAGAATCGATAAAAATACTAAATGAACCACCTGAATCAGATATTTCAGAATCGCTATCAAATATTAACGATGTTACTCCAGTATCGTCTATTTCCAGCGATGACTATGCCGATTATAGCCATATTATCGAAGAAATGATGGAGCAGGAACAACCGGAATATCAATTCCCAAACATCGTATCTGAACTACCAAAGCAAGATATATCTGAATCTTCTGAGATATTAGAACCAGCAACAACAGAGGCGATTCAAACTGCTCATGACGAACTAATTAATGACGATAAAGTTGCAGATATTGCACCTCAGGAAGAATCTCCTAGTGAGGATATAAAAGAACAAAACGAATCTAATGGTTTAACTAAAGAAAGTAGTATTAAGCCATACAATGAAAAAGAAAAAACTCAAGAGGCAGATGACGACGCTAAAGAATGGTTAACTTCCAGCCGAGTATCAACCGCTGAAATGATAGCTGAAGATGAAGAGCGTTACCGCAATAGAAAACAAGATGCCCAAATAACTGGCCAACAAACTCAAGAAATGGCAGTTGCTGAATCAGCAAAAGAAGAGGAAACCTTAGCTACTGCAGTAGAACCAGTAACAACAGAGGCAATTCAAACTGCTCATGACGAACTAATTAATGACGATAAAGTTGCAGATATTGCACCTCAGGAAGAATCTCCTAGTGAGAATATAAAAGAAAAAAACGAATCTAATAATTTAACTAAAGAAAGTAGTATTAAGTCATACAGTGAGAAAGAAAAAATTCAAGAGGCAGATGACGACGCTAAAGCATGGTTAACTTCCCGCCGAGTATCAACTGCCGAAATGATAGCAGAAGACGAAGAACGTTACCGCAATAGAAAACAAGATGCCCGAATAACTGATCAACAAACTCAAGAAACTGCAACTGCTGAATCAGCAAAAGAAGAGGAAACCTTAGCTACTGCAGTAGAGCCAGCAAAACAGAATGAACAGTTAGAAAATGCAATTATTATTGAAACGTCACGGCAACTCGCACCAATAGACCTTGATACCTTAATGCAAAAAATCACACATGAAATGTCCGATGACGGTCGTTCTGTCAAATATCTGCTCAGCGGTGAGGATGCATTTGTTGACCATAGCAATCGTATCGTGATGGCAACCGCTCAATCCAGTCAGAACGATTCTATGATACTTGCAGCCCTTCTCGTCGCGCGGGAACATTATCGTGGTCGTATCGAATTAACTGGTAGTGATGAATTCAAACAACGTGCAATTAATCTCATCGCAGAATACAACCTCGATGTGAAAATGAAGAATGCACAGCAACAATTAATGCTGGATGAAGCAATAAAGAAACTTGCTGACGAACCTACTCCAAGCGATACACCTACACCAGTAGGTAGCCCAGTAGCAAGCATTGTTTTGGAACCTAATGAAACAACTGCTTTTGTTGCTTCACCATCAGGATTACAGTCAGAACTACCACCTGAATTACGTCCAAATGTTCTTCCTCGGAAAAATCCACAAAATGCCAGCCATAAAGAAAGTAAGGCTGGTATAACCGGGACTATCTTGGGATATGGCCCTGCAAAATATAACTTTGATCCTACTGAGAGTGAAAACTACTACGTACACCTAAGAACTGCACAAGGTGAACGATATATCTGGGGTAAAGGATTGATGGATGCCATTAGCGAAAGTGGATTAAGTAAAGGCGACGTAGCCACGCTTAAATGGCTTGGCAGCGAAAAGGTCGCCATAATGACAAAAGTCCGAGACGCTCAAGGAAAGGTTGTCATCGACGAAAACGGTTTAGAAAAAACACATGAAATTATCACTAACCGTAATCAATGGGAGATAACTTCGGCAATTGATCCTCGGCTACTTGTCAGCAATGAACGCCAAGCAGCTCCCCCTGCTAGTTTGCTCGCTTATGACATAGCACACTTTAAGGCCATACAAGAAAAAGTGATTCAATTCGCTACAGAAACTGGAGTAATTATACCTGATTTACCATCACCAGCGAATGGTCTGTTATGGTTTAAACCTAATGGCGAAGGTACACAGCCTCCTGCAATACGTCCAACCAATGTAAAATTACCTGTTCACACTCAAGATGCAGGTACTGTACTAATGAGAGCCATGAATAGCGAAAACCAACTTAAGCTGCTTTTGGTGAAAGGGCTAGGCGAATATATACAAGGCATAGTGCATTATCAGGGCAAATATCATTCCGTTCTTGGCAAGTTATGTACTCGGGAGAATGGCAGTCGTTACTTATCACTCAATTCAATCACTCCTGATGGACTAAAAGTCATCGGCTATGGAAATGCTGTCAATCATAAAGCCGGTGCCAATAACGCCTTTGTATTCAAACTGAAAGATGAAAAAGAACGACTCTATGCTCCATTAGTTGATCCGGTAAAGTACCCACCGGCTCTGCATAAACAACTTGGGTTTACGAATGACTACATCCCACCGTCGCAAGCCTCGCAGATCCGGGAAAAAGA
Organism: Photorhabdus heterorhabditis; assembly: GCF_001280945.1. Taxonomy (NCBI): domain Bacteria; kingdom Pseudomonadati; phylum Pseudomonadota; class Gammaproteobacteria; order Enterobacterales; family Morganellaceae; genus Photorhabdus; species Photorhabdus heterorhabditis. Next base: position 19,170 of record NZ_LJCS01000036.1, read on the forward strand.
CATCGTGGAACATACCGCTAAACCTGCCCCATCAACACCAAGACCTAGTGCGTAAAGGAATCACTATGACTATGCGACTACATCATTTGATACTAGTCACGATTGTAGCCAGCTGTTTTACTCTTCCCGCTCAATCTGCAAACTGTCGTGCAGGAACGGCGGCCCAAGCTGGAGCTCAAATAGGATATGAACGAGATCGAAAAGCGGCCGAATCTTGGTCACAACGTGAAAACCAAGTATCCAGCGGATTGCAGCAATGTTTGGGTAGTATCAGCACTTCGATTACAGTACCAACGTTTCCTGACTTAAGCGGTATCCTAAATGGGATTAAAGATAGAATCTGTCAAGCAGCCCGCAATAAGATTCAGGTCTATATCCCCAGTAAAATCGACCCATGGGGAGATTTGCCTCCCAGTTTAGGAAACTCTATAAATACACCGGTGGGGAGTTTGCCTCCACTTATGGGTAAAAATTCACACTCAGTGAATATGAATATAGGCAGAAGTTTGCCACAAAGCACTTCACCAACTCCAATACATTCCGTTTCTGAGCCATCCGGCAACGATTATCTCTTCACTCGTTAGTTTCCCAACTCGGACTACCGAGCAAATGTAAACTATGGATACCCCATGAAAGAAAAAGAACAGGTTACCCCTCAGGTAACTGAGCCTGATCCATATGCATCAGCTATTGCTAAGCATAAAGCTAATCAACTTAATGTAGGATTTACGCGCAAGTCACTCACGGCTAATGTCTGGCAAGGTGCCAGCCAACTCGTGGCTATGATAATAATCGGGTGTTTGGTATACGCCGTATTACACCCTCCAGTGAAATATTTTGCTACTCAAGATGGAAGAATAATCCCTCTACATCCAACGGACAAACCCGCTTACAGTGATGCTGATGTGATTGATTTTGGTAACCGAGTCATTCGCGAAGCCTTCACACTTGACTTTGTAAACTATCGATCTCAGATGAACAACCTAATACCTCGTTTCTCTGACTCTGGTTTTCAGAGCTACTACACAGCCTTAACCCAATCCAATATTTTATCAGCGATAAAAGATAAAAAAATGAATATGTCATCAATGACATCTTCTGGTGTAGTCATCAGCAAAGGAACTCTAGAAAACGGAGCCTATGCATGGAAACTTCAATACCCCTCAAAATTTAAACTCGTTGGGCAAGTCAACTCCTTACCCGAACAAGGTTTTGTTATTTCACTATTAATCCAACAAGTTGATCCCCGCTTGAAAAACGCAGGCTTGGAAGTTAGTCAGTTAATTACCTATGAGGCCCCATAATGTTAAAAACTCCACTGTCTGGCTTAATCCTACTAGCAACTTTTAGTAGTTATGCCGCACCAATAACCTCAGTACCGCCAATATCAAGCACTTGGCAACCAGCAGAAAGCATGAACACACAAATGCAGCCAACACCTACAGTTCAAGCCTCTACAATTCAGCAAGTCCCGACTCAGCCGACAGAGAACTCTGAACCTAATGCACCATTACCCTCACCTGCATTAACTTATGCACTCAATCAGGTGGCCCCCCTAACACCAGAAGATGTTTCAGGACTATATCAAACATTTGACCAATTACAGCGTAGCGAAAGTCGAACCCCAATCACTGCAGTCCCACGCATTAGCTCACTGACAGTTAATTTATCTCCTGGTGCATCTTTACCGTTGTTACGCGCTCTACCGAACTTTCCAAGTACAGTATCATTCACCGATGAAACGGGGGCACCATGGAATATCGGAGCACCTCCGATTAACGGAAATGAAGCAGGGTTCGAGGTTAAATACATTCCGAATAGCCCTGTCATGTCAGTTCAAGCTAAACGCGCTTACGACACAGCCAGTGTCAGTGTATACCTCCAAGGGCTTCCAGTTCCTATCGTGATTTCACTTTCCAGTGGAGAAGCCGACAACACAAACAAAGCACAGATCACAGATAGCCGACTTGATTTACGAATCCCTCTAAGAGGTCCTGCTGCTAAATCACTTCCGGTCACCCGGGAAAAAATTAGCCTTGAAGATCCATTGTTGCAGGCATTCTTAGATGGGGTTCCTCCCAAAGAAGCTAAACGCCTGAAAACTAGCGGCGATGTACCGATGACCAGTGTTTGGCAAATGGGAGATGACCTTTATATTCGTTCCCGTCATATTATTAGGGATTCTTTTGTCGCTACCTCCTCCTCTGCAGATGGTACTCGTACTTGGAAACTACCTGTCACGCCAGAAGCCGTGTTCTCAGTTCAAGGGCGTAATGTAACTCTGAACATCAATCTGGAGTAACAACATGGCCATTGAAAAAGATGTTGCCAGTGATGGTAAGAAATCTGGATTACTGATTTTATTCGGGGGAGGGATCATATTCGGGGGAGCATTCCTTTTATGGGGATATCTTAGCAAACCCGCTCTTACTCCTTCGAACATCAACCTAAACAAAGTGGCTAACAACGCCCCAGTTAGAAGTACTGAAACCAAGCAGTATCAACAACTACAAAGCCAAGCCAACAAATTAGGTTCTCAAACAGCAGACATTAACGGAACTAGCTTTGTTGCGTCATTGAAAATGAGTGATGTTAAATACGAAACACCTTCTATTGCCCCTCAACATGTAGAGCTCAATACCCTCCCTTTTGAAGCTCCGCAGAACTCAGCGCCAACTCCTAACGGAATTTCTGAGGATCAAAAAGCCGCTCTTAAAGGTTACTTAAAGGTTCTTAATGAACGTTGGAAACCTGGAGGAATGCAATTGGCTAGTGCATTTGGTCAAGAAGGAGAAGGAACTCAAAACGGTACCGGCCCAGCCAATGCATTTAGCACTTGGACAAGCGGGTTACCTAGTAACGAACAGGTGGCACCGGTCAGAACAGCAATAGAGGGAAGTATCTCACAGGATAAGATCATCGTACCTCCAAACACTCGTAGACCTGGCGTTATTGATACAGAGATTGATTCAGACAATCTGAACTCTATTGTTTCGGCTCATATACCCACAGGATTTTTAACTGACGCAATCTTCACCGCACGAGGAGTGCAATTGGCTGGAAATGGAGTTGTGATTCACTTCACCCGTATGACCGTAAACGATGTTGAATACAAAGTGGATGCGTATGCGTTACAGGACGATACACTACAATCATCAGTCGCAAGTGAAGTCAACAATCGTTATTTCAGTCGCATCATTTTACCTGCGATGGCAAGTGGCATTGGCGGTGTCGGTCAGCTATACAAAGACCAAAATACACAAATCTTATCCACATCAAGTGGAACAATTACCGGTGGCACAGGTAAGGTTGACGGCTCGGCTGTTGCCGGAACCGTTATCGGCGGGATTGGAGAACAAGCAGGTCAAGTCATAGCTAGTGATGCAGCCAAACTCCCCGTAAAACAAGTGAAAGTCCATAGGAAACAAGTAGTCGCAATCCAATTTATGAAAGGCGTATATGAGAGTGATCGGGTTAATAAAAACGCCATCGTACTCACTGAACATCGCCTAACTTCAGGAGAACATTAATGAGCTCTCGCTTCGATTTAGACACCCCTCCGACAAAACCTCTACCGGAAGACGCGGATGTTGATATCCCTTCAACTCCTCAAAAAACTAATGGACCTAAACTCATCACCTTACCAATGGGGATAAAAGTAACTGTTATGCAGTTGTGGATGATGGTAACAATGCTTTTAGGTCTTGTAATATTTGTTTTTGTTCGTGATACCCCACAACAAACAAGCAATACGCCACAATTTGCTTCTCAAGAACCCGTGGCAGAACAACCTATTTCTTCCTTTGCTGAGACATTGCCATCTCACTCCGTATCACAGGAACAGGAAACCTCAGCCACAGTTATATCGGAAAATATCCCAACTAACGGAGAGAATGGAGCAATTACAGAGGATATCAATAATCTACGCACCTATAGTGAAAATAATCGAGAAGGAATCAAGGCACTAGATCAACGATTACGCACACTTGAACAGCAGTTTGCCGCCCTGCAGCAACATCAATCGGCGTCTTTGTCCTCAGTAGCCCCAACAACGGCAAAACCAACTACCAAGAAAACTCACCAAGCCGGCAGTAAAAAATCCAATTTCCAGGGAGCCTCTATAGCCAGTCTGTATCCGGGACTTGCATGGGTGAACTATAAAGGAAGCACTTGGGCACTACGTCAGGGCGACCGCATCGGCAACGCCACTGTTCAAACCATAGATACACATAAACGTGAGGTGGTAACCACAGCAGGCATCATCCGCTAAGGAGATTTATGGATTTGGTGCAAATGATTGCAAATGCAATCAACAACTTAAGCCAAGTTGGTATCCAATTGATTCTAGCCCTCGGTGCTATCGTTGGGCTAACCATTCTCATAGGGCACTTTAGCAATATTGCCAGCAGGGCTAGACGAGGCCAATTACAAGATGGACCCGGGAAAATAGTTGGTGTCATTTTATTATGCGGCTGCCTTATCGCACTGCATAACGTAATGAGTGCTACCTCTAACCAGATGGCACTAGGAGATGTCACATTCGGAGCTATCGCTTATGTCTCAGAGGGAAAATATGGTCCAGCTGCAGTAGCTATCAATGCAATCCTCACATTACTCCAATGGGTAGGCACTATTTATGCTTATCAAGGACTGCTTCGCCTTCGTCGCTCACAGAAAGACGGACATACTGGTCTTAGTGCTGGGAACGACATATCTAGTGGCATTAAACGTCTAGTTATTGGCGCAATGCTCGCCAGTAATCCACAGCTGATTAATGCCATTCAAAATACACTCAAAATTCATTGGTAAATAAAGAGGTAATAATGAACATTCTGAAATTTATGAAAAACTTTCCATTGTTTATTTATGTTAAAGCTATTCTAATGACCGAAAAAGCTCGTCGGTATTCTCTCAGTGCCATTGCTGGATTTATAGGACTGTTATTGTCACCTGTTGCAAAAGCTGACGACGATATTACTGGCATGATCAACAATGTCTTAAATGGTGTTTATTCATTAAAAGAGCCGATTGTGAAAGCATGTCTAGTCATTGGTATGGGTTTTATTGCTACTGGTATTGTCTGTATGTCCGCCAAAAAGAATAACCCACAAATTAAAGCAACACACATCATTATTCTTTTCGTAGTTGGTGCTGGCCTTATTGCTCTTGAGCAGATTGCTAACCGTAGCCAGAAACAGATGGGCCTCAATCCAGTCTCAATTGGTTAACGTTGATGGCTGACCTATTCAGGTCGGCCACATCTCCTATTTTTGTATTGATTTCAATCTCGAACGTTAAACTCTCCAGCTCTATCTCTTCGATTTATTGGGAATTTCCATGTTGATTTTTTCCATTTCCCGACGTATAGCGGGACACACAATATCAGCCAACCAACAAAAAAAATTGAATAATACGGCTCGACAAGTCGGGTTTTGCTGCGAATTTTGTGGTTATGAGTCACCAAAAAATAGCGCAATATTTCGTGATAATAATCCTCTAAACACACAGCCCAATAACCTTGGTGTCGCAGATCCTCTCTGCCAAGCATGGCAACAATTAGACACCATCACTGCTGAGGCGGGAGCTATCGTATATCTCCCTACATTAAACCCAGAAGATGTTAACCACTTACAACGTGCCATTGCTCAAGCATTAGATTCAAATGATGAATCCTACCAAAAAGATGCTAAGGCGCTGCTCGACTGGCTGACATCTTATGAAAAACCCGTTCAACAAGTCTGGGGAACATCTCACCCTCAAGCGTTTGGAGAAACCATCAAGCACATAGCTGATGAGTACCGGCCTACATTGTTGGAGCGTTGGCGTCATCTAGCACTTGTGCTACACCCAAGACAATTTAAAGACAAACTCGCCACAACCGGACTTGAAGCGAGTACTACTTGGTGGAAACACCTATACCGTGACTATTTCTCTCGGAACTAAATATGATTATCGATAAAATCGAAGAAGCCTTTGCCTACTTTTCTCGCTATACATTAGGGAGAGATTTTTCTCAGTACTGCGATCTACGAACTGTTATTGGATTAACCCCAGACGATAAAATTCGCCATCCATCATTAGACGCTCCCTATATCCACGTCACCGAAAACAATGATTATGCCTCCTGCTTTGAGGTATTAGGTGCATTTCGTGAATTCAGTGAAACAGAACCAAAAACATCAATGGAAACACCAGCCCCTGATAGTTTCTTGCGTTTTATTTTGAAACTGCGTGACAGCTTGACGGGTGACTTCAAGTCTATGGGACACAAATTAAGTATCGTATTCGAACGAGATCCTACACGTGGTAAAGAAGAAATTAGTCGATTAGTTGCTCCACAACGTCAATCGTTCCAAAAACTAGGACTTGCATTGAACGACCTTGTAGATGAGCAGATTGCTAAAATGACACCTTATCTCGCACGGGAACGTGTGTGGTTAACGGTATACACTGCGATTGCAACCCTCCCAAACGCAGAGAAAAAAGAAGAAACCCAACGTCAAAATAAACAATTTAAAGATCTTCCAGAAGCCCGCTATGGACAAAACCCTGTTTATGCTGAATTCGAAGGATTGAAGCTAAGACACGATGCTTTTATTGACAAACTGGTAACTGATCTTGCTGACGGCAATGAAGGTGTTATGGTACGTCTACTGGACGCACATGAGGCAGGCTACGTGATCCGCGATGAAATTGAACGTGTCAGTACAGACAAAACTTGGCAACCGTTACTTCCAGGAGATCGCGTTATCCCTCATGGAAAAATGCGTGGTGAAGATATTAGTGCTTGTCTTGCTCCCCACCTTAATTTCCAATATTGCGACACTGAGGTGAAATCCTCAGGAAACATTATTGAGGTAGATGGGTTATATCATGGTCAACTAGCGATGACATTAGCCCCTCAACGCCCGGAACCGTTCAGCCAACTATTTAAGAAAGTCCCCCGTCAAATCCCATGGCGTATACGTTTAGACCTCATGCCCGGGGGAGGAGAAATGCTGCGTAGCAAGAATAACCTGTTAAGTTTTGTCGCATTTGTCCCTTCCTTACGTGATATTTATCAGTCGATATCGTGGTTGCTTGCACAAGACAAACAGGATCCCATTTGCATAATGAGCATTACAGCTAGTACATGGGATGAAGATAAAAGCAGAATGCAACGTAATCTGACCTTATTACAAAAGTCGGTTCAATCATGGGGGGTCACTAGTGTCACACGAACATTTGGGGACCCGATTAGAGCATGGATTAATACACTGCCATTAGCATCCAGTTTCAGCGCACCTACACTTATGTTTCCACCTTTATCCGAAGGTCTAAAACTGATGCCGTTACAACGACCAGCAAGTCCCTGGGGGAACGAGGGTAATGTAATATTCCAAACTATTGACGGCAAGCCTTATCCAGTGCAATTAGCCAGTGGAATCCAAGAAAAACATACTGAATTATTAGCCGGTGCCCCAGGTTCTGGTAAATCACTACTGGCCAACAGAATGCATGTAGACGGAGTATCCACAGGCAGTACAGAAATTCCATTTATGGCTATGGTTGATAAGGGTTTCACTGCTCAAGGATTTTATGACCTAATGAGAGATAGTTTACCACCAGGTCAATTAGATAAAGTTATTAGTATCATTTTACGTAATGATTCAGAGCATTGTCGTAATCCATTCGATATCTCTCTAGGTCTAAAATACCCAATCAGCACAGAACGTGAATACCTGCTGAAAATACTGACTAGTTTATGTATCGATCCACAAATTAACATGCCTCCCGATGCTGCTGCTTGCCGACAAATCATATCTATGGCCATAGATATCGCCTACAAAAAAAATAGTGATACTGAACCATTGCGCTATGGTCCTTCGCTGATCCCAGAAGTGGATAAGGCAATAAAAGAAAGTGGCTGTCTTTCTGAACATGATGCGCAATGGTGGGAATTGGCTACATGGTATGAAATTCGGGATATGCTGTTTGATAAAGGTTATGTATATGAAGCCTCACTTGCACAAGCTCAAGCGGTACCAGAACTCAATGATCTACAGGGAGCACTCAACACAGAACAAATGCGGACAACCTTTGCACAAGTTAATCGCCCTAGCTCTGATGAATCTATGTTGCATTACATTTCACGTTGTCTCACACAAGCGCTGTCTGATTACCCACTGATTTCTGGACGCACCCGATTTACTGTCAGCCCTAACACACGAATTCGTGTTGTTGATGTTAACAACGTCTCTGGTGATGACTCCCCAGAAGGAAAAATTCGCACCGGCATTATGTATCAATTTGCACGCCACCTAGCCGGTGCAAACGATTTTTACCTTCCTCAATACCAAAACGAATTATATGCCAATCTGGATTCCCGTTATGTTTCTCTACACAGAAAGCGCATCGAACAACTGGATCAGGAAAGTAAGCTCATATTTATGGATGAGCTACACAACATCAAAGGAATAGAAACACTGTGGGCCGCTCTGCAGACCGAAGATCGCGAGAAACGCAAGTTTGGTGTTCGCACTGTTTTCGCATCTCAGTATCTGGATGATTATCCTCAGCAGCTTTTGGAATCAGCTAACTCTCTATACCTCATGCGTGTACGCCCTAGCGATTTCAAAGTATTGGAAGAAGTTTTCCACGTCCCACGCGCAACACTGAATAAATTACTCAATACGACGCGTGGTCCTGCACCAGATGGCAGTGGTACGACGTTTCTGGCTGTTTTTCAAACCACAAACGGTAATGTTGCCCAACTTTTGAAAAATACAGTTGGGCCACGTCTTTTATGGGCTCTCAACTCTACCCCCAAAAATCGCGCTCTCCGCAACATTCTATATGAGGCGCTAGACGGAAAATTAGCCCGAGAACTACTTGCCACAACTTTTCCTAGTGGTTCAGCGGAGAAACATATTGATATGTTAAAGAAAAAAGCCAATCACGATGATGAAGACGGTGCTATCAGGATATTAGCTAACGAATTGCTATCTAAGGCTGGATATATTCAAAGTAACTCAATTTAACACCCTCAGGCTAAAATACCCTTATTTATCCCGGAGATATAATGAAATTCAATCCTCCTATTACCCCCCAGGTATCCCTACTCTCTGGTTTGATACTTTACATCGCATTACCCAATCAATCCTTGGGATATCCTGTTGAAGTTCTTAAAAGTATTCCGATCCAAACACAAGTTGCTCCATTACTTGGAACAATGAATACCAGTTTAGGTGAGATTGCCACTACTCAGCATCAGGTGGGTGCGGCCATTAACCAAAATGGTAGCAAAATTGCTACACAGATTGAGCAATCTGCGCAAGCGCAGCGCGATCAAGATATTTTTGCTCACCAAACAGACAGACTAGAGCAGGCGCGCCGTACTTATACCGTTCCTGATAGTATTTGCACTGAATCCGGTTCAGGAATGGCATCACAAATACAGAACGGAACCCGAGCACGACAAAGCTCGTTAGCCAGTGGTAACGGAATTAGTAACAACAAAATTCGCCAGGGTGTGACCACACCCATTCCCGCACGAGGACAAGCACAATTTCGTGTAGCAGCTATTCATGCTGATTATTGTGACGCTGTAGACTTTGCTGCCTACGGCGGAACGCCTCTATGTAAAAGCATTTCTGAGTTGCCTGGCGGTGACAAACGCTTAACGTCATTACTAGATGGTGCTGGTAAAGATGGGAAGTCTCCTGATCTTACTTTTGATCAAAAACAGACCGATGCAGCCATGGCATACATATTAAATAGCTCCGCAACATCAGCCGGCAAACAATTAAGTAAAGGTGAAGTCAAAACAACCTCAGGTCAACAATATGTAGGATTAATGACACAATACGAAGCTGTCAATTCAGCAGCCCGCGAACCTATGTTGGCTATGTTATCGGCAAGCCAACCCAATGAAGCAACACACGACGTACTCAGAGAAACACTTACGGCTTCTTCTGCAGCTGAATATTTCAATCGTACAGCATCAGATGAAGCTAAGCGTGCCGGCATAATGTCTGAAAGGGAGTTTGAGCAATTTGAAGTGGGTAGACGCTATGCTAACACAAATTATCAAACAGATCTGCAGAGTATGGAAGGCGATAACTTAATACGTGAGTCTATCCGAACCCAATCCCTTCAGAATTGGTTGTTACTGGGCATAAAGCAGCAATTACAAAAAAACAACATCCTTCAAGGGCAGCTACTTTCGCTCAATGCTACCGAATCCTACCGCCCTCAATTACAGGTAAAAATGCAAGAAGTAAACGCTGGAGCAGCACGACATGACTAATAAGGCTGAAAAAAAATCTATTACTTGGGGTCAACGCACTGTAAAAGGTATTTATTACGTTTCTAACATATTCTTACCCTTATCTGAGATACGTTACACCGCGACAAAAATAGGTCCATCTTTCCTTAATAATATCAAGCGAGTAAAACATCTATTCCCTTCCTCTCAGCTTGAGAGGAAACTCCAGCAACCAATACTTAGTTTTTATGAAGCAGTAACAGCCAGTGGTATGACAATTGAAACATTAAAACGACGTTTCCTACGTCGTAAGAAGTTATGCTTGGCTTTAGCTGCTATTCCGTCACTATTAGTCATCAGCATCATTTTGGTTGTGCTATTAAGTGGAATATATACTCCGTTATTGTTGATTAAAACACTCGTATTAATTCTGGCTTTACTCTCTCTAGCCGCATTACCATTTGTTCAAGCATTAATATGTAGTTGGCGATTATGGCAACTATGTCATCACCGAGCATCTCCAATAGAACACGGGGGATTTTCGGACTTTTTATCTGAAAACTCGTGGCTTAAAACAACACTAAGCCTCAAATAGTAAGCGCTTAATTAGACATTATATAATTCCGAACAGCTTAATTGCACATTCAGTCCCCCTATTACCCTACTAACATAAGCTAATCAGCGAGCATCAGCACCTTATACGAGACTTCTATGAATACCATTCTAAAATTAATGGCCAGCGTATGTCTTTGCCTGTTTACTCTCAACGCCTGGGCTGATTCATCGATCAGTTTTGACACTATCGAACAGGCTGCTAAGCGTTCCAGTGATCTCTCTCGCCAAATTTTAGTAATGATATTTGGTGACGTTGTAATAAATCCATTCTCAACTGACTCCAGTATGATTGGAGAGTTGTTCTTTGTTTTTAATGGGATAGTGTTGGCCATTGCCGTTGTATGGTTCCTAGCTGTTACGTTAAGGCACTTAACTAAAGCAGGACAACAAGGCAAAATCTTCAACAATGGAACCTCTTTGGTAGGTCCAGTAACCACTGCGGCTGGTTTCTTAAGCTTAGTTCCAACTATCTCAGGATGGTCAATCGCACAGCTACTTTTTCTATGGGCAGCCTCAGTGATGGGCATTGGTAGCGCAAATCTAGTAACAGATCGCATAGTTGATTTACTTGAAGATGGGTATTCATTAGTTGTGCAACCTACCACATCACAAACTTTAAGTTCGGCCCGTGCTATCTATGAAATGAATTTGTGTATGTATGGCATGAACAATGAACTAGACACCATGTATCGGCAATATGGGCAAGGGGGGACGCCCCTTATGAGCATAAAAAGTGCCACTGATGGCTTTGAGATTGGAAACGGTAGTGCTCTATGTGGTTCTGCCCGATTGCCTGAATCTATAAAAGATAAAACAACAAATTGGCTGTTTCCAGCCTCCGTTGATACTGTTCGAATAATTGATGCTCAACGCAGTGCAATGAATGAAATGCAAAATAACTTATCTCAAGCAGCTTCCGAATTTGTGACAGCTTTGCTCAACAAAAAAATGAATGGTAGCGGCACATTACCAGATGCAGAGACGAACATACAAAAAGCAGCACAGGCATATGAAGATCGCATTAACCAAACATTGAAATCTCAAGGGCAATCGAATGAGCTAGCTTCTGTTTTATCTTCTCAGCTAAAAAAGAATGGTTGGCTGGCTCTAGGAGCTTGGTATCAAACATTTGCTACCGCAAATAATAAAGTTAATGAGGCAGTGCAACTGAAACCAATCATTACTGGCATATCTGGTTTAGGAGACTTAGGTGCTGGCGACACATATAAAAGTATCATGACCGCTTATCAAGCACAGTTACAGAATTCATCCTACACGCCACCATTAGGCACTCAGAGTCCCAAGAACACACAACAAGCAACAGATGCCTCAGATCCAGCAGCCGTATTTGTTGGAATTTTTAATTCACCAGGACAAAGGTTATCAAACCATATAATACAAAATATTGGCAATGGAGAATTCAATCAAAATGGTCAGATCAATCCTTTATTGAAAATGAAAAATATAGGTGATTATGTCCTTATTTACACTGAAAGTGTTTATACAATATTTGCAGCAGCCAAAATCGCAAGTGAAACCGTTGGAAATAACTTCCTGTTAAATATTGCATCATTAGGTTTAGTACAAGCAGCGCCTGCAATGGTGAATTCCATAGGTTTAGTACAAGCAGCGCCTGCAATGGTGAATTCCATAACCCCATTAGTTCAATTTATTTGTGTATTATTGTTTGGTATCGGGTTCAGCTTGTCCATTTATCTACCATTCATACCTTTCATATATTGGATCGCGGCGGCAGCTAATTGGATCGTTAGTGTATTTGTAGGAGCAACAGGCGGTTCATTATGGGCTGCTACACATATCGGTACTGAGAATGAAGGAGGAAATCGTTCATCATATGGCTATATATTTCTCATCGACGTTATGATTCGCCCTATGTTAATGGTATTTGGATTTGTTTTTGCCAGTATAGTAACCGTTGCGCTTGGAACATTATTAAATATTATGTTCGGTGCTACAATTGCTAATGTACAAGCAAACTCTATAACTGGGTTGGTTTCGTTGGTCGGTATATTAATGGTCTACGCAAGAATATGTACAACTACTGTAAGTAGAGTTTTTGGGTTACAAGTGACTATGCCTGATTATATCATTTCATGGCTGGGTGGCCGGGAAGCAGCTGGTATTCTTGGTGGAATAGTAGAATCTACAAAAAGTATTTTTGCCGGTTTTGGTAGTGGACTAGAACGCAGCCCGGGTGTAAAATATACAAATGATAATAAAGCGCCACATGGGGATGGTATTAAATAAATAATATCATCCAGGATATAGGAGACATGCCATGACATTCATAAATAACATAAGGAAGTCATACGTTCCTGTGGTATTTATCTTACAACTAATAATTGTTCCAATCTGTATAGTAGTTATCGGAAATTATTTATACTCACTGGAATTTTTTAGCCCCATACCTTACATTGCTGTAATGGTAATAGCTGCATTTTTCTTGTCTAACTTTTTTATCTTTTCAAGAACAAAATCACAATTAAAAAAGCTAAAAGGAACTCTGATCAATAAAGACTTCTCGCCCTGCAACGAGTTAGAGTATTTTGATTTAGCCAATGGAAAATACTTCGGCATTGATAAGGAAAATGGAAGAATTCTAACCATATCACTCTATGACAAAGACAAACCAATATTAACAGGATACGAGTTTTATGATTGGGCTGGTTATGATATTCAAGGATGTAATCTAACACTAAATTTTAATCACATTAGTCGCCCATATTTTAACATTAATAGCAACGCAAAAATAAAACTATTCTGTCAAAAATTGGATGTTCTATTAGCACCATCATTCAGTCCAAAGATAAAAATAAATAATTCTTTCAGTGAACTTGTACAGAAAAAAACTCAACTCTGTTAATTTTACTGTATAGAGTATAGCCCTCAAAAAGATCGCCTTAACGGCGTTCTTTTTTTGTCCTCTGATAAACCCATTTCTGGTGTAATCCAACCGTCTCACAGAACCTGCAGACTTGTCTGCGGGCTGTTTTATTTTGTCTGGAGCAACTAATGTATTCAAGAACAACACAGCCGCCACAACAAGGCCAAGAACGTGGCTCTATGTTTCTATTAGTATTTTTCCTATTATGTTTTCTGATTTGGATATATCAGCCCTCTATCATGTTTGGATGTTGTTGGCTCCTTTATCAACTCTGGGCGCTTTGTGATTTCCCCAGGGTACATAACTATGTCGCAGAGCGACTTCACTTGTTAGCTTGGGCGGCAAATCGAGTTAATGACCTTAGCTGGAGTGAGTTCATTGATATAATGAATAAAACAGCCGGTATTCTGATGCTTCCTTTGAGCATCATCGTCAGTGGAAGTTTGTTTTCAATTCGCAATCATCCAAGTAACCTCACTCGTAGGAACATTGATGCTTATTCCCTACCACATATTATGGCCAAATTTTCACCAGCGATTATTCCAGTTCTTTGCTACGGTGATAAGAAAACACAACTGCTTAATTGTGACCCACCGGAGCACCGAAGTGCTCAGACTCCAGATGAATTCGCATTACAACACCAACTTACAATTGGGGAACGACTGAATCGAGACAAGACCCGCGAAGTATTTATGAAACAATTAGGGACTCCTTTAACTGAGTTTTCTTCCTTCAATGCTTATGAACGAGCCTTATTTGCAGTATTCGGCCTGCAAATCTTTTTGAATGATCGTAAATCTGCCGAAAAGTTGCTGGACGACCTTAATCGCTCTTGCCTAATCAAAAGCCGGCGTGATAACGGAAAGAAGGGTTATCCAGTACTGAGTCTGGCCAATAGCTCCTTTAATCGAGTTGCACAACACCCCGAAGCTAAGCGTTGGCTGCGCCATTACAGTACTACCCGTACAGCACTATTTGCACTTCATGACCAAGATTTACGTTTACCTTGTGCCCGTTTTCGCTGGCTTAAAGGTCTTGATAGGATCCTATGGTATACACTGACTTCCTCCGGGCGCCCTAAAGTCTTTGTCGAAGGGGCTGGAGTTATCGCAGCTGCTAAATGGGAGCGCCTAATTTCAGATATCTCTCTGAGATTACAGGTAAATATTCCTCGCCCAGAAAATTGGATAGATATAGCTATCATTGGACTTGAAAAAGACCTTAGAAGTATTGGATTAGTATTAAACGAACGCAAACTACAGGACAACACAGACGCAATAGAACCAGGAGATGAAAATGATGATAATAGTGAAATCATCATACTTCAATCACACGAACCGGCAGCAACTGATACGTCATTCAATCCAGTACAGTCCAATAGCCAACAAACAAAATATCAAGCCCCTAAACAACGAACTTTTTCTCGCCCGAGAGCTAAACGCCCTTAATAACAGGAACAGCCTTATGTCTCATTCATATTCTGCATCACTGCAGGGTAAAACTCTATCTGTCATCTCTGATCAGCCATACAA
Source organism: Photorhabdus heterorhabditis (assembly GCF_001280945.1). Taxonomy (NCBI): domain Bacteria; kingdom Pseudomonadati; phylum Pseudomonadota; class Gammaproteobacteria; order Enterobacterales; family Morganellaceae; genus Photorhabdus; species Photorhabdus heterorhabditis. The sequence goes on from NZ_LJCS01000036.1 coordinate 34,468, forward strand.
AAATACACCTGTAATCGTCATGGAACTAGGAAAAAATTACCGCTTTTATATCAATGATAGAAGTGTTTACCATGACAGCACAGATCAGCATTCAGCAATGATTTATGCAGCACAAAATAATGATGAAGCAAGAATGATTGTTAGTACAATAAATAGGGAAATAATCCGTAGTAAAGAAAAGCTCAAAAACAGAAAAAAAGTGGCTGGTTATAGTATCTTAGTTGCAGCTATTATTTTAATCGCTACCTCAGCCTGGCGAATGGGAATAACCGAAGGTAGTAACTTAGCTCAAAACATCCAACCATCACTTAATACAACAGAGAAACATCACCCTATCAATCCACCAAACAGGCTTTCCTCCCTTCCACATCCTGGCACTACTGTCCCTGTTTCTTCAGCTATGACTAACGTCCCGATAGAACAGCCCAAACCAACGATAAAGACGGAAGACTATCAATACACCGCGCAACGCTTACGCACAGCAGCCCAAAGCGGAAGATACACCATCCCATTATCTTCTGGTCATGCCAGGACATTGTATGTTTTTTCTGATCCAATGTGCCCAAATTGCAAAATCATAGAGCCAGCTTTGGAAGAATTGTCTCGCAATTATAACGTAGAGATTTTCCCTGTAACAATAATAGGGGGCCAGCAAACAGCAAACTTGGTGACGCCAGTCCTGTGTACTCCATCTCAAGAACGCAAACCTTTCTGGAAACAACTATATCAAGCTGATGTTAGTATGGTTCCAAACAACCAACAGGCATCCTTAGCTTCAGCTTCTTGTGAGATAGGAGAACAAGCGTTAGAGAAGAACGATGCCGCCTTTAATTTTTATAATCTTCCAGGTACTCCATCACTTTTGGCTGATGATGGCCGTTATATCCCACTTGAATCACTGAAAAGTGATGATGCACTTTCAGCATTTCTCAACTCACCAATCCAATAACAATCAGAGAGTTTCCGATGACCAAACCTGTTGAGGTCGATTCGAGCCGGGTTCGCCGGCCAATCGGCTATACCTTTATATTTATAAATGACATACTTCTATCTCCATTGGGAGTACAGATACTAATGGTTGCCAGCTTTATTTTTGGCTGGCTGTATCCCGTTAGTTTATTACTCAGCATCCCAGGATTACTACTCCTGATCGTTTTATTTAGTGATCAACCTTTTCGTATGCCATTACGTATGCCCAAAGACATTGGAGGCATGGATTTAACCACAGAGCGTGAAATACCTAAATTGCGCAATGGTGTCGGAGGGCTGTTCCGTTATGTGGTACGCACACGTAAGTACACGTCTGCAGCTGGCATTATGTGTTTGGGATATGCGCGAGGTAAATCTCTAGCTCGAGAGTTGTGGTTAACATTAGATGACTCATTACGACATATGTTACTTTTGGCTACTACAGGTTCGGGAAAAACAGAAGCGTTGTTATCCATCTTTTTGAATGCAATCTGTTGGGGTCGAGGAATTTGTTACTCTGATGGTAAAGCTCAGAACACATTAGCATTCGCCATGTGGTCGCTTGCTCGTCGTTTCGGACGAGAGGATGACTATTATGTATTGAACTTCATGACTGGAGGTACTGATAAATTCGAAGCCCTTTTGAAGAATGATAAAACACGGCCACAATCAAACACAATCAATCTGTTTGGTACAGCAAATACCACTTTCATTATCCAATTGATGGAATCTCTGTTACCTACAGCAGGAAGTGGCGATGCAGGCTGGCAAGACAAAGCTAAATCTATGCTAGCCGCTGTTGTATATGCTGTCTACTATAAATGTAAGAGAGAACATCGCAGAATCTCTCAAGCGGTAATACAGGAATACTTGCCTTTAGTAAAACTAGCTAAACTCTATCAGGAAGCGAAAAAAGATAACTGGCATAAAGAAGCCTATAGCCCACTGGAAAGTTACTTCAATACACTAGCAGGATTCCGTATCGAACTCATCAGTCGCCCGTCAGAATGGGAACAAGGTGTCTTTGATCAGCACGGTTACCTGATCCAGCAATTTAACCGTATGCTGACTATGTTTAACGACATTTATGGTCATGTGTTTTCTCGCGATGCCGGTGATGTCGATATTGAAGACATACTACATAATGACCGTATATTGACAACAATGATACCTGCGTTAGAACTCTCAAAAGGTGAAGCAGCGAACATAGGTAAATTATATATTTCTGCTATTCGCATGACCATGGCCAGAGATCTAGGTTGCGAAATTGAGGGTACGATTAATGATGTACTAATTGTCAAAAAATATGCTGGCAAGTTTCCATACCCAATAACCATGGACGAATTAGGTGCCTACTTTGGCCCTGGTATGGATAACTTAGCGAGCCAAATGCGTAGCCTCGGATATATGTTGATAGTATCAGCCCAAGATATTCAGAGATTCATCGCTGAACATAAAGGCGAATACATGACAGTCAATGCCAACCTTCTCACTAAGTGGTTTATGGCGCTACAGGATGAAAAAGATACTTTTGAATTAGCTAAGATAACTGGCGGCAAAGCATATTACTCCGAACTTGGTACAGTAGAACAATCTCCCGGTATCTTCATGCCAAATTATGAAGACGCAAACAGCAGCCATATCCGAGAAAAAGACCGTCTGGACCTTTCTGACTTAAAAGATTTAAATCCTGGTGAAGGAATGATTTCATTTAAGAGTGCTCTGATACCAAGTAACGCAATTTACATACCCGATGATGAAAAAATGACATCTACTTTGCCGATGCGTATCAATCGATTCATTGATGTACAATCCCCTACAGAAGAAGATCTTTTTACCCAGAACCCAAATCTGCTGCGCAAACTCCCACCATCAACACAAGAAATTGACGAGATTCTGCAACTTCTGAGTATGCCCTCTTCCACTACCGCAATGATGGGTATTATGGATCCTGTACTTAAACGTGTTGCCGCTGTAGCTTTTGATCTAGATAACCGCTCTGATATCAGTTATACACCGGTCCAACGTGGAATATTGCTGTTTGAAGCAGCAAGAGAAACCTTACACCAGAACAAACGGAAATGGCAAACCATACCAACGCCACCAAAACCTATTCGTGTATCTAAAAAAATAGCTCAGACACTGGCAAATACTGGAGAAAGTGTCTGACTGCTACGTTAATGTGTCAGTTCGACTCAATAACAGTTACGCTATAATGCACTATAAAATAATTCTGGAGATGGTCACACCCTGCAAACGGGATAACTTCAATTTACATCCAGTGCAGATAAACGCAGTGCTGAAAAATGCCGTAGTAGTAAAACTACAAATAGTTTCAATCTATCAGCAAGAAATTAGAAATATAGTGGCACACTACAAAAAAACCAACTCCTAGACCCAAATTATTAAGGACTCGTAGGTATGAGTGACAGTAACCAGAACTATCGACGGGGTTATATTGAATTAGTCAAACTATGCACGTTAATGCTTAACATGATAGCAACCGATGTTAAGAACGGCGGTATAACAATTATGACTCAATCATCCGAACAGCTATTGAACGAAGAAAAAATAGACTGGATCCTTGAGGAAAGTAGAACATTGCTCCACTCAATTTCACCATCAGAATCATTCGATTTAGCTGAACATGATGCTTTATTTAACCGATTGATAGAATTATTTAGCACGCTTTGTGGTAATGATCATAATGCTTGGCTGTGTTACCAGCCTGAGTTTGAGAAACGAAGAAAAATGCAAATGAACTGACTGATAACAGCCGACTTAAGGTCGGCTTTTCCTTGCAATTTCTTGTCGTTACTTAGGTCGATAACCTGAGTTCAGTTTAGCTTTCTCTGGCTCTATCAATATAATTTCCTCAGATTTCTGCTGTTGGAAACCTGTAGATTGTGACTGATAGCCAGTATCATATCCTGCCATAGTCCGTTGCTGTGGATCAGTCAGTGGCAATGGTTTATCGCCACCTTCATTAAACCACCCAACCATGTCACAAGCTTGGTTAACAAAGGCAGGTTCACCAGAAAATACCAGATACTCACCACTTTTGTTCTCAGCCAATGCCATCCCTCCAGCGATATGTTCTCCTTCATTAGCATTGTAATCTCCTATCTCAATGCAGCTACCTTTATCCTGCAATTGAACGACACCATCACGGGAATATTGTATAGTTCCATCTTTAGTTACTGCCACTGAATAGCCTTCAAGTTTAAATGTCGGTGTATCATCAGCTACAGCACAAATAATAGCATTGGGTGAAATCTTACCAGTCCTGACATCTCTTTTCATTCGATGTGCCCAACCGCGTAATTGAGCAATCGCCGCCTGATCTTGTTTCAACGCTTGCTGCAACACCCACTCCTGATATGACAATCTACGATTCGCAGGATCAGCCTTAAACTCTATCCGCTCATTACGAAGATCAATTCTCAACGCGGCCATAGCTTTCATCCTCTCAACTTCGATAATGTGATATGTCAGCTTACGCAATAGCGGATCAGAGATAGCAATACGAGTCTGGGCTTTCTGCCAAGCAAAACGTTTAGATACGTTTTGATAACGTAAGCGAATCGCTTCTCTATCCATTTTTGGTCTAACCCATTCCGATTTATAAGCTCTATAACGGGCTTTCAAATCCTCTCTTGCTACAGCTCTTGCCAGTCTTCTTTCCAAACGAGCACCTATATCGCGAGCATGCAGAGTAGGTTCATAACGGAACTCATGCAAAATAGCATCTTTCACAACATGTCTATCATCTTTAGTATAAGTTCCCACTTCATTCAGAGGTTGAAATTGACCAAGATCATTTTCAAGACAATTCAATGTCAAATCAGGATGTACGCTACTTGCTTTGATCGGAGGCAATTCAGGATTATCAATGGAGTATACTGCCAGACCTATCCCTTTTTGTCTTAACTCTAATCCAGCTTTAACTAATATACGATGAATATCACTCCAGGACATATTAGGATCTGACATAGCCTCATCAATCTTGAAGCCACATTCAGTAGTCGCATAAGTATGAAGACTCTCAACATCCGCATAATACTCAAGCGCTTTTGCTCCAGAAGGGACAGGCTGATTATCACGTTTTGCACGTACAATTTCTTTATCCTCGTTAACAACAAAGAATCCGTTCGTATGCGTCCAATTATACTTAAGTTCCAGCTCTCTGGCAGTATGTTGCAAACGGATTTTAGTAAACGAATCATCTGCAGTTTTATACGTCACAGGATGAATACGGTTCACCGCAATATGACAATGAATATTATTGGTATCCGTATGAATGGCTGCGACATACTGGTGTTCAGCCATCCCAAGCGTCCCTAAACTGTAACGAACGCTTTCGAAAATTTGTTCTGTTGATGGATTGTCTTCTGTTGGCCATGACAGAAAATAATGAAAAACAGGATCCTTACAACGTATGTTTTGTAACGCGACAACATTCATTTCTACTGACGCAGTAGCAATGCTAAAACAGTTCGTTTCGCACATTACACCATCAAACAAGACCTGAGTATATCCATTCAGATCTGTATGCATGATTTGTTGAATATCTGATTCACCATTTCGGCTAATGTAATTAACTAAATGGTTAAAGATCGCATCCTTAGAACGAGGACGACGCCAGCCTGGATGCTCTGGATCAATTGGTGTATCAGGTTTATCCTCATCACGGATAACGGAATAAGCAATAAGTTGAAGAAAACTACTTTTACCATCACGTCTCTTTTCCGGGATACGAATAATCATGTTAAAAAATCACTCCAAACCAACTTTCAAAATGGCCTTCTGAATAGCAACTAAAACCTCAGAATACTCTTTACTTAGCACTCCTCCGCCCTCTTTAAACAAATGTTTTTGAAGCCCCCCCAAACGACGTAGTTCCATAATTAACTCAGTATCACACCTTGCATCTATCCTACGACTGAGAGCACTACGCAACATAAAAGCACCGATACTTAATCCTGCTGCTTCAGCCTTAATCCTGACAGCTTCTTTCTCTTCTGGAAAACAACGAATACTGGGAAGCAGGGCTGTTCTGTTCCGACTTTCACTTTTACTCATTGTGTGTGTTTTCTCTTTGGTTTCGTCAATAGCAGTCTCGTGGGGTGTCGGGGCTTTGCCCTGACCCAGAGTTTTGTAGCAATGACTGCGTGCAGGCGGTGCTACAAAACACATCTGGTCCCTTCTTTTAAACAAGTTTTCGTCTATTATGCCTTGCATAACATGATTTGTCATTACACCATGAAAGGAAGAGCTATATAGCAATAAATTTTCTATTTGAGATATAATATTGCCATCAAACTAATCATAATTAGTTCAAGGAAATTCGCACATGGCGACAAACACCTTCTACACAAAAGAACAGATTGAGATGGCAAAAAATCAGCTCGAAGCGTTGCCTGACTTGACTGAGACAAGACTGACTGGGAAAGATGTTCTTGAAAACCTAAAAACCCAGATACTTAAGCTAGCAACCAAAAAAGGATACTCAGCTAAAGATATTAAATCTGCACTTGAAACCTGTCAGATAAATGTCAGTGAGCGAGCAATAAAGGACGTTATGAGTTCACAAAAAGGCAATAAGAAGAAAGTCATCCGCCGTACTTCTACACAAGATAAAACACTTTAGAAGCCAGATTAAAAGATATCAGGACTAACAGACAGCAAACAGAATTTTAATGTAAACTAATCCTGATCGTGCTCTATGCACGATCAGGATGAATAATACTCACCAATCAAAAACGGTATAACCATCAATGCTATCAGCATCTCTGTCAAACATTAGCAAATCACAGTGATGAATCAGATACATATTAAAGACAAATCGATACAGTTCATTTGATAATCCAAGATTCTTTATATGCTTCATATTGTTACGAATTCCTAACAAATTAAAAATCCAGCCATATTCGAATGAGTAGAGCCAATAGTTTTCATCGATTATCAGTTTTTCAAGTAAGCTGTTATCAGCTGATGTCATATGCCCTGTCGAACAAACAAGACATTTTTTAAATTCAATATTCTTACTCATGATTCCCCCTGTGACGACATCACTTTTTAAGTGCTTTCATTTCTTCAGCCAATGACCAAAGCGCATTATTTAACTTTACGTCACCAGTGATACCATTAACTGCACGGGTCCGCTGTCCCTTCGCCGTTCTTCCAATCAGTCCGCCTTTGATCAAGTTTTCCTGAACACGCTGATAAGTCGTCCACAAATCATTTCTGTCATCCTGACGTCGATTAGGTAATAACACCTGTTCAGGTGTCACCGGCACATATGCATCGTATTTATAGCCAAGTGCATGTTTTGCATAAATGCGCTGTTCGTCTTCATCCAGTGTGATGGATTTCATCTCATCACGCGATTCGATCACCTTGTCAAAAAAGCCGAGAACCTCATAGGCCCCTTCGATCACCTGACCAACAACATCGCCTTTATGAGGAACACGAATGTCACCAAATGTCTTGCCGCAGACCAGACCGTTATGACAGACAAATCGAAACATACCAGGAATCATCTGATAGCTTGACGAACCGTCATGTGAATTGAGCAAAATAATTTCCGGTACTTCGTCAGTATCGCGGAAGCTATCACGACGCAGGCGCAGCATATGACGGGTATGACCTCGGCGGTCTTCGTCCTTCACTTTTGTCTGGCAAGCAAAGAAAGGCTGAAAATCTTCGCTACGAAGTTTATCGAGCAAAATGATCGTAGGAATATAGGTATAACGTTCGCTACGGGACTCATGTTTTTCTTCAGAAAAAATGCTTGGAACAACAGCCATAAGCTCATCATTAGTCAATGGGCGTTCTTTTCGGAGCATATTGGCCTGACGAAAACCACGGTACATATGCATCATTCTGTTTCTCCTTTTAGTTTCTTTCTGGTGTATCCCTTTCAGGATTTGCCTAGCGTGGGATGTTTGGCGCTGTGACAACAGACCGGCAGGGTCAATCAGCTCACGAAACAAGGGTGCCAGCGAAGACGCAGCGCAAGCGGGAGACCAAAGGGAACACGCGCGAACGTATGAAGATGGCAGCAAAGCCTACCTTGTTTTGTGGGCAGGCCCTGCCAAAGTCTGTCACGGCGAAGTACATCCAGTGCAGAAACAAGAAATCAGGATAGACACCAGAAAGAAGCCAGATTTATCTGGCAGTTTTATCGGCCAGCTTGCGGGCCAGTGAGAACAGCGCAGGAAAATGCCTGCTGCAAGCAGGGCTATCGTCGGGCAGCGGTGGCTCAATGCCGCCGCTGCCCGACCGCGCATAAAAAAGACAGGAATTTCTCCCTGCCCTCCAACTTATGCAGCCTTTGATTGTAAAAATTTTCGCATACGTTCGATGCGTCGCCGGAACGCCAGACGCTCGCGCCAGCCATTGATATAAAAGGCAGGAGTATATCTGACTTGGTTAAACTGCATCGTCAGTGCGTTGCCAGTGACGATCTCAGCGGGGATACACGTTCCCTGTCATCAAATCGCGAACATGACGGATTTGTTCCTCATTGCCAGAAATATACAAACGATTAGCGCACCAGTTCGGCATAATTTATCTCCTCCGTTACGGTTGTGAGTCACGGCGTTGTGCCGTGAGCCAAACGCAGACGGGCGCAAAGCCTTTGTGGGCTGAATGCACCACAAAGGGTATCTACTAAAGGAATAAGAAAGGGAGCGAAGCGACTTCCTTTGACATGATTCGCCAAGCAAGCGAATTTCGGCCATATCGATACTTCCCTGCGCAAAATACCATGACTATTCGCTAAATCAGGCCACATATGGCGTGCCAGATAGCAGGCTGCGCGCTCTTTGTTTGGTAGTGTCGGCTCGATGCCGACTATTACCAATTTCGATGAAGAAAAGGAAAAATCTCATAAAAATGCTCCATAATGGGACATTAGTTTTATTGTTATCTATATTTTTTGAATATCAAATATAAATTTTTTATTCAAAAATTCTTTCATTTTGTAAAGATGATAATAGCGATAAGTTTTTTTCGCATTGCTGCGTTGTTTTGGCCTCAATCGATTATTTTTTTGTCTATCTTCTTCAATTGATGAAGTTAAACAAGCCGTATCTCCATTGTAAATAACAGGGTTTGGCAGGCAATAAATGTTAGCAACATTAAGAATCCGAAAGATTCCCCACATATCAACCTCAAATCTAATTGGTGACATATTCTCAATCAATTTCTGAGCAGCCTGATAATTTACAACATAACCATAAGCATAACTAGCTTCGTAAATAGAGTAGAAATTAAGATTTTTTGATTCTATTTTTTTATTCTTTATATAACTTTTAGCTTTATTCAATAAATAAATGTTAGGTGCGGAGCAATCATCTAAGTTTTTTATTTCATTTAATGTATCATTAATTTCTGGAGATAACAAAGCGTCATCTTCGAGAATAAGAGTTAATGGTATTTTTTCATCAACAATTTTTCGATATATTTTTAAGTGACTTAAAGCACAACCGACTTCACCTTTTGTTAATTGGCACTCAGGGTAGTTAAATACTGAATTCATGAGTTGCTCATCAGTCATTGCATAACCATCAACAGCATTCATGAATTCAACATTACATAACTCAAATTTTTCAATTTCTTTCTGAATATTTTTTCGTCTGTGCGTGTCTTTTTCTAGATTAATGATAAATACTTTCATATGTATATAGTTTATTGGAAATTGTGTGACGCAAGCGCAAAAGAGTTCAGACCATTACAACAATAACAACTGATGTAAAGTGCTATATTTTCCGAATTCTGAGGCGATCCCTAATATCCCGTTTAACAATCTTAATGTAGCTAGACGACGTTAAGCCTCAATTGCTCACTTTAAGTGACAATTTTGCTATTCTGTTTTCTTCATATAATATTTGGCTATTTCTATGACCTGTTTAGCTATGTCAGGTGGCAACCAAACGTTAACGGCTTGTAATCCCTTGATTTCTTGTCCATCAATAATTGTAGTCACTTTTTTTACAGCAGCATGAACATTCTGTCGAGTCACATTGCGCTCTTTTGACACATCAGATAGTGTCTTGCCACACACTAATATATCATGTGCTGTTTTAATGGTTTTTATAGACAAATGTTCTAATGCTGGATAAATAAGATCCCAATCTGATTGTGAAATACGTCTAATCTTCACATTTACCTCTTAAAGTACTTTACAAATTCTGGATTATATTCAAATCCATCATCATGTCAAATCATTGTCAATTATCGTTTTACTAATTATTTCATTTTGAAATAGAGAAGAAATCCGACGCGGCAACGTACGGGTTTCTAGTTAAAACTTTACGAAGGGTAAAATACTCACTCTTAGTATAAATCAAACTCACTTTATTTAACACTTCAAGCTACATCTAACGTGCGTTATGTTCAGCCATTGAGTTAATTAATAATTAAATACCTTGCAATTTACTATAGTTCGCACTATAAATTACAATAGTCCTATTGTGAAATATTCAGAAATTGCGAGGTAACAACATGACTGAAACTATCGACCACGGCACCCTTTCCCATCTTGTGGAGGCCGGAGCCGTCAGAGGAGCACACATCGTAGGCCAGCCAGGTGGCTGGGCCGTGATGGTGCGCTATGGAATGCATGAGCGACAACTGGCCGCACAGCGCAGCCGTAATGTACGGCTGTTTCGCAAGTTCGAGACGCTGGTTTCCTACCTCAAAAAAATTGGCATTGCCCGCTTCGACGTAGATTCATCAAACTACTCCCCCGACACCCCCAATACCTCAAGGCCAGATCGCGCCGAAGCGCTCAAGCGTACCCACGAGGCCGCAGCATATGATGCGTGGTTTCGTGAACAAGTGCAGCAAGCCATAGACGAAACGGGACCTGGTATCCCTCACGCTGATGTCAAGGCCAAATTTGCCGCCAAACGTGAAGCCTTGCGTAAACGCATTGTACAGGGTCGCGCATGAAAATCATTTGGCGAAAGATCGCGGAAGCAGATCGGGAACGTATCTTTGATTACATCGCACAAAACAACCCCAACGCCGCGCTTGAGCTTGACGCAGACTTTGATACCAAAATCGAACTCGCTGTGCAGCAACCTAAACTGTACCGCCCCGGCCGCATGCGTGGCACACGTGAAATCGTCGTACGGCCTAATTATGTGATTGTCTATCGCATCAAGGACAGTGGTACGGTGGTTGTGCTGCGTGTGCTCCATGCTGCCCAGCAATGGCCCCCGGCCAAGTCCTGACAGCTTCCATACCCTACCAGAGCTACCAATTAGGGGTAGTGACCGGGTAGCTGGTCACCACCCCAATTACTAAATGCTCCTCTAGTCCAACTGTCTTAGAATCGAACCAGTTGCTGACGCAACTTATTTTACCTCCGCTCTGTTGTTTAGTTCCTAATCTACTGTGGATTTGAGTCCATGCCTAACAATTGTCAAATTTATGTAAAATTAAGTTTGACATAAATTTGACAAATTAGTGATTTTAAATATACTTAAATCATTGGTTATCACTATTAACCAAAACAGACTCAGAAAGCGGCGGCAACCGTTCTGAGTAAATAAAAATACGAAGGAGTAAAGTAATGGCTAACAAAGTAAAAGAGTTATTTAATAATTTCTGTGAACTTGCAAAAAAAGTTAATCATGATGACAACGCAACTACTGTTGCTCTATGTAAAACAGCAGATAGTATTGAAGAATTGCAAGAACAATTCACTACATATAAATCTAAATATTATGCCGCTATCGGATCATGCGAAGCTGTTGGGTATTTTTCATACAGCCCGGAAATTGGACTTAAGATATATGCATCATATGACGAAGCAATAACAGCAGCAAATAATGAAATAAATGTGTATAGACGCTGTACAAATGATGATGGTTGGAATGAAGATATTAACCATATTTTTTGCGGCGTTATTACTCAAAAAGCAACATTGAATAATCAAGATTATAGACTTCAAGGTATTAATCCGAATACCATCATCCGAAAAATTCAGTCTGATGCAGAACACTCTTTAGTTGAAAAAATCGGTGACATGTATGATGCAGCAACAAGTATCAATGAAAAAAATATAATCGGACAAACATACTACTTATTAAAATACGGAATTCTGAAATCACGTGACAGTGGCAAGACGAAAGAAGATGTCATGAGTGAATATCATAAAAGTGTGGTTGCCAGATTAGTATATATTGCCGAAAAAACGAATGACAAATCAATTATTAAAGAAATATTACAAACAACAAGCATCAGTAAAAAAAGTTTGTCTGGTGCTTTAGAACATGATGTAGCCAAAATTAGAAAAAATTGTCCGTATTATTGGGATGCTCCGTTAGGTCTGGGAGCTGACTACAAGGGATTACATATTGAAAGTATTGGGGAAGATATTTGCATCAAAGACTCACAAGGACGATTTTATATAGAAGTACCATCTCATATTAATATAGCCGATGTAGAAAAGTTATTAAATCAATGGCTTTCACAAATGAATCGGAGTTAATTATGACTCAATCTGGACTCATCGCATTCAGTAAACATTTAAGAAAACGTCACGCTAAACGCCAGTCTGTACGAATCCCGGCAATGTCTGGCAATCAATTAGAGATATTCTTACGCACGTTAGAACGCGTGCGCGGCTACTCAGTATAACATTATTTTCCCCCTGCCGAATTTAATTTCGGCAGGGGTTTGGGGAACTTATATTATGGATCAACGCAAACATTTGACGCAATTTGAAGTAGAACGAATGCTAGAAATGGCAAGAAAAGGGCCTAATCCGGAGCGGGATTATTGTTTTGTATATATGAGTTTTATACACGGTTTGCGTGTAAGCGAAGCCAGACATTTACGATTATCTGATCTAGATTTGGGAACAAAAACTCTTTACGTACAGCGCTTAAAATGTGGACTTTGTACTAATCAGCCGCTCCTAGAATATGAAATCAATGCGATTCAAGCGTGGCTCAAAGTACGTAGAACATTTAGAGGGGCAGAAAGCAACTGGTTATTTCTGTCCCGTTCGGGGAAGCCGTTAACACGACAGCGTATCTATCAAATTATTAAACAACTAGGGAAGTTAGCGAATATCTCTGTTCATTCGCATCCACACATGCTGCGCCATGCCTGCGGTTTTTCTCTTGCAGACAGGGGAGCAGACACTCGTCTGATACAAGACTATCTTGGACACAGCAATATTCGCCATACTGTGCGGTATACTGCCAGTAATGCAGAGCGTTTCCAAGGAGTTTGGAAAAGTCCCGAGAAACGGCAACCAGTGGCACACTTTGGACAAAAATTCCTAGTTGATGTTGATGATGCACCTGCTTAAATAGTTTTGTGATCGAGTAGGAGGCGGGATCACTCCCGCCGTCCTCTCACACCACCGTACATGCGGTTCCGCATACGGCGGTTCATGTTAACGCTGGAACTGCCGTTGCTGTTCCACCAGTGATATTAAGCCATGCC